>JAKFVH010000113.1 GCA_021732285.1 Reyranella sp.
GCCTCGGCCTTCGCCGCCTGGTTCGGCATGAACGACATCGCCTCGGCGCGCGCCTCGTTCGCCGAGCAGTCGGTGATCTTCCAGCGCCGGCACAACTGGATCATGTGCTGGCTCTACACCGGCACCTTCGGCTCCTTCATCGGCTACTCGGCGGCCTTTCCGCTGCTCAGCAAGACCGTGTTCCCCGAGATCAACGCCCTGCAATACGCCTTCCTCGGGCCGTTGGTCGGCGCGCTGTCACGGTCGCTGACCGGCTGGATCGCCGACCGCTGGGGCGGCGGGCGCGTCACCTTCTGGGTGTTCGTCGTGATGGCGCTGGGAGCGCTGGGCGTCGTGCACTTCCTGGGCGAACGCAACTTCATGGGCTTCTTCGCCATGTTCCTGCTGCTGTTCTTCGCCAGCGGGGTGGGCAACGCGTCGACCTTCCAGATGATCCCGGCGATCATGCGCAAGGACATGGACCGGCTGATGCCGGAGGCCAATGCCGAGGCGCGCCGCCTGCAGGCCGAGAAGGAATCCGCGGCGATCATCGGCTTCACCTCGGCGATCGCGGCCTACGGCGCGTTCTTCATCCCCAAGAGCTTCGGCTCGTCGATCGCCCTCACCGGCAGCGCCGCCCTGGCGCTCTACGGCTTTCTCACCTTCTACCTGAGCTGCATAGCCGTCACTTGGTTCTTCTACACCCGCCGCGGCGGCCTGCTGTTCGACGTCGAGCGGCGCGGCCTTCCCGTTCCCACCACCGTGCCTGCGCCGCGCTGACCGCCGGCCCTATCGGGAGACTGAACGTGTCGCACTTCCTCGATCGCCTGACCTTCTTCACCAAGGTCAAGGAGCCGTTCGCCGACGGCCACGGCATCACCACCACGGAGGACCGCTCCTGGGAGGACGCCTATCGCAAGCGCTGGCAGCACGACAAGATCGTGCGCTCGACGCACGGGGCGAATTGCACGGGCTCGTGCTCGTGGAAGATCTACGTCAAGGGCGGCATCGTCACCTGGGAGACGCAGCAGACCGACTATCCGCGCACGCGCCCCGACCTGCCCAACCACGAGCCGCGCGGCTGCTCGCGCGGCGCCAGCTACAGCTGGTATCTCTATTCCGGCAACCGCGTGAAGTATCCGTTGGCGCGCTCGCGCCTGCTCAGGCTGTGGCGCGAGGCGCGCGCCACGCTGAGCCCGGTCGCGGCCTGGGCCTCGATCGTCGAGGATCCCAGGAAGCGCCAGGCCTATACCAGCAAGCGCGGCCATGGCGGCTTCGTGCGCGTCGGCTGGGACGAGGCGACCGAGATCGTCGCCGCGGCCAACGCCTACACCGCCAAGACCCATGGGCCGGACCGCATCTTCGGCTTCTCGCCGATCCCGGCGATGTCGATGGTCTCCTATGCCGCGGGCTCGCGCTACCTGTCGCTGATCGGCGGCGTGTGCATGTCGTTCTACGACTGGTACTGCGACCTGCCGCCGGCGTCGCCGCAGACCTGGGGCGAGCAGACCGACGTGCCCGAATCGGCCGACTGGTACAACGCGGGCTTCGTGATCCTGTGGGGCTCGAACGTGCCGCAGACGCGCACGCCCGACGCCCACTTCTACACCGAGGCGCGCTACCGCGGCATGAAGAGCGCGGTGATCTGCCCCGACTATTCGGAGGCCTCCAAGTTCGGCGACATCTGGCTGTCGGTGAAGCAGGGCACCGATTCGGCGCTCGCCATGGCGATGGGCCACGTGATCCTGAAGGAGTATCACGTCGACCGGCAGGTGAAGTACTTCCGCGACTACGTGCGGCAGTACACCGACATGCCGATGCTGGTGCGGCTGGTGAAGCGCGACGGCATGTACGTGCCCGGCCGCTTCGTGCGCGCGTCGGACTTCGATGCCTCGCTGGGTGAATCCAACAATCCCGAATGGAAGACCGTGGCCTTCGACGAGAAGTCGGGCAACGTCGTGGCGCCGCGGGGGTCGATCGGCTTTCGCTGGGGCGAGACCGGCAAGTGGAACCTCGAGGAGCGCGACGCTTCGGGCCGGGACACCACCCTGCGGCTGTCGCTCAACGACGTGTGCGACGACATCGTCGATGTCGGCTTTCCCTATTTCGGCAACATCGAGCACGAGCATTTCGCTTCGACTGCGCATGACAGCGTGCTGAAGCGGCTGGTGGCGGTGAAGAAGCTCAAGCTCGTCGACGGCGAGACCCTGGTGGCCTCGGTCCACGACCTCTTCCTCGCCAACTACGGCGTCGATGCCGGCCTCGGCGGTCCCAACGTGGCCAAGTCGCTCGACGACGACGTGCCCTATACCCCGGCGTGGGCCGAGAAGATCACCGGCGTGTCGCGCGACAAGATCATCCAGGTGGCGCGCGAGTTCGCGACCAACGCCGAGAAGACCAACGGCCGGTCGATGATCATCATCGGTGCGGCCATGAACCATTGGTACCACGCCGACATGAACTATCGCGGCGTGATCAACATGCTGGCGATGTGCGGCTGCGTCGGCCAGTCGGGCGGCGGCTGGGCGCACTATGTCGGCCAGGAGAAGCTGCGTCCGCAGTCGGGCTGGCTGCCGCTCGCCTTCGCCCTCGATTGGGGCCGTCCGCCGCGCCAGCAGAATTCGACGTCCGCCTTCTATGTCCACACCGACCAGTGGCGCTACGAGACCATCAATGTCGGCGACATCGTCTCGCCGACCGCGCCTCCCGGCGCGTGGGACGGCTCGATCATCGACTACAACGTGCGCGCCGAACGCATGGGCTGGCTGCCGTCGGCGCCCCAGCTTGAGACCAATCCGCTGCAGGTCGCCCGCGATGCCGCGGCTGCGGGTCTCGAGCCGAAGGACTACGTCGTCCAGAAACTCAAGAGCGGCGAGCTCAGGCTCTCCTGCGAGGACCCCGACTCGCCGAAGAACTGGCCGCGCAACATGTTCGTCTGGCGCTCCAACCTGCTCGGCTCGTCCGGCAAGGGGCACGAGTACTTCCTGAAGCACCTGCTCGGCACGACGCATGGTGTCATGGGCAAGGACCTCGGGCAGGAAGGCCGGGCCAGGCCGACCGAGGTGACGTGGCACGAGGACGGGCCGCGGGGAAAGCTCGACCTGCTGGTGACGCTCGACTTCCGCATGTCGACGACCTGCGTCTACTCCGACATCGTCCTGCCGACCGCGACCTGGTACGAGAAGAACGACCTCAACACCTCGGACATGCACCCCTTCATCCATCCGCTGACCGCGGCGGTGGATCCGGTGTGGGGCGCCCGCAGCGACTGGGAGATCTACAAGTCGATCGCCAAGGCCTTCTCGCGTGTGGCACCTGAGGTGCTCGGCGTCGAGAAGGACGTCGTCCTCACCCCGATCATGCACGACAGCCCGGGCGAACTCGCCCAGGCCATCGACGTCAAGGACTGGAAGAAGGGCGAGGTCGAGCCGATCCCCGGCAAGACCATGCCGGCCATCACCGTGGTCGAGCGCGACTATCCCAACGTCTACCAGCGCTTCACCTCGCTGGGGCCGCTGATGGAGAAGATCGGCAACGGCGTGAAAGGCATCGCGTGGCCGACGGCGCGCGAGGTCGAGCACCTGAAGCACCTGAACGGCGTCGTCGCCGACGGCCCGACCGAGGGCTTGGCGCGCATCGAGACCGACATCGACGCGGCCGAGGTGCTGCTGATGCTGGCGCCGGAGACCAACGGCGAGGTCGCGGTGCGTTCGTGGGAGTCGCTGTCGAAGACCACCGGCCGCGAGCACGCCCACCTCGCCCTGCCGAAGGAGGACGAGAAGATCCGCTTCCGCGACGTCGTCGCCCAGCCGCGCAAGATCATCTCGGCGCCGACCTGGTCGGGGCTGGAGAGCGAGAAGGTCTGCTACAACGCGGGCTACACTAACGTCCACGAGCTGATCCCGTGGCGCACGCTGACCGGGCGCCAGCAGCTCTACCAGGATCATCGCTGGATGCTGGCGTTCGGCGAGGGCCTGTGCGTCTACCGCCCGCCGCTCGACCTGCGCGCCGTCAAGCCGGTGATCGACAGCCGGCCGAACGGCGAGAAGCAGGTCGTGCTGAACTTCATCACGCCACATCAGAAGTGGGGCATCCACTCCACCTACACCGACAACCTGATGATGCTGACGCTGTCGCGCGGCGGTCCGATCGTGTGGCTGAGCGAGGTCGACGCGGCCAAGGCCGGGATCGTCGACAATGACTGGGTCGAGGCCTTCAACGTCAACGGCGCCCTGGTCGCCCGCGCCGTGGTCTCGCAGCGCATGAAGGAGGGCACCCTCTTCATGTATCACGCGCAGGAGAAGATCGTGAATGTGCCGGGCTCGGAGATGACCGGCAAGCGCGGCGGCATCCACAACTCGGTGACCCGCGCGGTGCTGAAGCCGACGCACATGATCGGCGGCTACGCCCAGCAGGCCTACGGCTTCAACTACTACGGCACGATCGGGACCAACCGCGACGAGTTCGTCGTCGTGCGCAAGATCAGGACCGTCGACTGGCTCGAGCGCCCGCACAAGGACGCCGTCCCCGTCCTGCGCGCCGCCGAATAGGGAGAATTGCCATGAAGATCCGTGCCCAGATCGCGATGGTCCTGAACCTCGACAAGTGCATCGGCTGCCACACCTGCTCGGTCACCTGCAAGAACGTGTGGACCAACCGCGAAGGCATGGAATACGCCTGGTTCAACAACGTCGAGACCAAGCCCGGCATCGGCTACCCGAAAGACTGGGAGAACCAGAAGCGCTGGAACGGCGGCTGGGTGCGCAAGCGCAATGGCCGCATCCAGCCCCGCATGGGCTCGAAGTGGCGCATCCTCGCCAACATCTTCGCCAATCCCGACCTGCCGGAGATCGACGACTACTACGAGCCTTTCACCTTCGACTACGAGCACCTGCAGAAGGCGCCCGAGCTAGAAGCCTTCCCGACGGCGCGGCCGCGCTCGCTGATAACGGGCCAGCGCATGGAGAAGATCGAGTGGGGCCCCAACTGGGAGGAGATCCTGGGCGGCGAATTCGCCAAGCGCTCGGCCGACGCCAACTTCGAGGGCGTGCAGAAGGAGATCTACGGCCAGTTCGAGAACACCTTCATGATGTACCTGCCGCGGCTCTGCGAGCACTGCCTGAACCCGGCATGCGTCGCGGCCTGCCCGTCGGGCGCCATCTACAAGCGCGAGGAGGACGGTATCGTCCTGATCGACCAGGACAAGTGCCGCGGCTGGCGCATGTGCGTGTCCGGCTGCCCCTACAAGAAGATCTATTTCAACTGGTCTTCGGGCAAGTCGGAGAAGTGCATCTTCTGCTATCCACGCATCGAGGCGGGGCAGCCGACGGTGTGCTCGGAGACCTGCGTCGGCCGCATCCGCTATCTCGGCGTCATGCTCTACGACGCCGACCGCATCGAGCAGGCCGCGTCCGTCGCCGACGAAAAGCAGCTCTACGACGCCCAGCTCGGCATCTTCCTCGATCCCAGCAACGAGCTGGTGATCGAGCGGGCGCGCCGCGACGGCGTGCCCGACGCCTGGCTCGAGGCGGCGCGCCATTCGCCGGTGTGGAAGATGGCGATGGAGTGGAAGGTCGCCTTCCCGCTGCACCCCGAGTACCGGACCCTGCCGATGGTCTGGTACGTGCCGCCGCTGTCGCCGATCCAGTCGGCGGCCGAGGCGGGCAAGATGGGCGTCGACGGCGCCATGCCCGACGTGCGCTCGCTGCGCATCCCGCTGCGCTACCTCGCCAACATGCTGACGGCGGGCGACGAGGAGCCGGTGGCGCGCGGCCTGGAGCGCATGCTCGCCATGCGCGCCTACATGCGCGCCAAGACGGTGGACGGCGTGATCGACGGCGCCATCGCCAACCGCGTGGGCATGAGCCCGGCACAGATCGAGGACATGTACCAGATCATGGCGATCGCCAACTACGAGGATCGCTTCGTGATCCCGACGGCGCATCGCGAGACGTCGGAGGACGCCTACCAGCTGCGCGGCGCCTGCGGCTTCAGCTTCGGCAACGGCTGCGCGCCGGACGACAAGCCGAACCTGTTCGCCGGCGGCAAGCTCAGGCCCAAGAATCCGATGGAGGTTGCGTGATGAGAACGCTCCGGGCGCTGTCCGCGCTGCTGTCCTACCCGAGCCGGGAACTCCTGGCCGCCGCCGCCGAGATCCGCGACACGCTCGATCGCGAGGCGGTGGTGCCTGCCAACGAACGCGCCGGTCTGCATCGCCTGATCGACGATCTGTCCGGCGGCGATCTCTACGACCTGCAGGAGCGCTACGGCCTCCTGTTCGACCGCACGCGCTCGCTGTCGCTGCACCTCTTCGAGCACGTGCACGGCGAGAGCCGCGACCGCGGCCAGGCCATGGTCGACCTTCTGAAGCTCTACGAGGAGGGCGGCTACACCCCGGCCGCGAGCGAATTGCCGGACTTCCTGCCGCTGTTCCTCGAATACGCCTCGACCCGCGCGCCGCGGGAGGCGATCGAGCTGGTCGGCCAGCCGGCCAACGTGATCGCAGCCCTGAAGGAGCGCCTGACCAAGCGGCGCTCGCCCTATGCGGCCGTGATGTCGGCGCTGCTGGCGATCTCGCGAGCGAAGCTCGACGAGGCGGCACTCGCCGTCCTACGCGCCGAGCCCGATCCCGAGCCCGACGACCTCGAGGCGCTCGATGCGGCGTGGGTCGAGCAGGAGGTGAGGTTCGGACCGACCGCCGATACCTCGGGCGGCTGTGCCGTCGACGGTCTCGCCGACCGCCTGCGCGCCGCCATGCGCCCCGCCGACGGCGTCGCGGCGCCGCTCACGCGCGGGCGCCGCGCAACGTCCAGCCAGGGAGTGGCGTCATGAGGGACTTCATCTTCAACCTGCTGTTCGTCTGGTACCCCTACGTCTGCCTGACGGCCTTCCTGCTCGGCAGCCTGATCCGCTTCGATCGCGAGCAGTACACCTGGCGCGCCAGCTCGAGCCAGATCCTGCGCAAGCGCCAGCTGCGCTGGGGCTCCAACCTGTTCCATTTCGGCATCCTGTTCCTGTTCCTCGGGCACGCCGTCGGGTTGCTGACGCCGACCTGGCTCTACACGCTGGTCATCACCGTCGAGCAGAAGCAGCTCATGGCCATCGCCGCCGGCGGCATCGCCGGTGCCGTGTGCTTCGTCGGCCTCACGATGCTGCTGCATCGCCGCCTGTTCGACGTCCGCATCCGGCGCACCAGCTCGGCCATGGACATCGCCATCCTGGCCATCCTGTGGATCCAGCTGGCGATCGGCCTGGTCACGCTGCCGCTCTCGCTCGCCCACTCCGACGGCTCGGTGATGCTCGTCCTGTCGCACTGGGCGCAGGGTATCGTCACCCTCAGCCCGGTCGACGCAAGGACCCTGCAGGACCTCAACTGGCCGTACCTCGTGCACCTGGTGCTGGGCATGACCATCTTCCTGCTCTTCCCCTTCGGCCGCCTGGTGCACGTCTGGTCGGCGCCGGTCTGGTACCTCGGACGACGCGGCTATCAGGTCGTGCGCACGCGCGGCCCGCTGCCGACCACGCGTCAGCCGGCGGAGTGACGGCCATGAACACCATCCAGCCTGCCGCCACGCCGCGTCGCCGCCGCTTTACGCGTCCGGTGCCGGTGAGTGTCAACGGCGTCGCCATCTCGAGTGCGGCGATCGCGCGCGAGACCCAGCATCACATGACCTCCGATCCCGACGTGGCGTGGGAGCTAGCGGCGCGCGCTCTCGCCATCCGCGAGCTCCTGGTCCAGGAGGCCGAGCGCCTGGCGATCGAGGCCGAGCCGATCGACGACGGCGAGGGACGGACCGAGACGGCGGAAGAGGCGCGCCTGCGCGCGCTGATCGACCACGAAGTGACCGTGCCGCGCGCCGACGAGCCCGCCTGCCGCCGCTACTACGAAAGCAACCGCCGGCGTTTCCGCTCGCCCGATTTGTTTGAGGCGGCACACATCCTGTTCGCCGCCCCACAAGGCGATCAGGCGGCGCGTGACGCCGCCCGGCAGGCGGCGACGGCGCTGATCAGCGAGCTGCGGCAGAAGCCGGAGAGCTTTGCCGCGGCGGCCGCGCTGCACTCGGCCTGCCCGTCGGCCCAGCAGGGCGGCAACCTTGGCCAGATCGGTCCCGGCCAGACCGTCGATGAGTTCGAGACCGCGCTCGCCGCCATGGTCCCGGGCATCGTGCACGGCGAGCCGGTGGAGACGCGCTACGGCTTCCACGTCGTGCGGCTCGACCGTCGCATCGACGGCAGCCTGTTGCCGTTCGACCTCGTGCACGAGCGCATCGCCGATTACCTCGACGAGGCCGTCCATCGCCGCGCCTTGCAGCAGTACGTGTCGATCCTGGCCGGCCGCAGCCGCGTGACCGGCGTCGATCTCGGCGCCGCCCGCGGTCCGCTGGTGCAATAGGAGCCGCCATGCTGCTCGGACAGGTTCTGGAACGGCTGAACGACGAGGCCTTCGCGGCGGAGACGCTGGTCGCGCTGCAAGACCTCGCCCTGATGGTCCAGGTCGAGGCCGCGGGCCGGCAGTTCGGCGAGGATATCGGCGCCTACGCCGCCGGAGCGTCGCGCCGTTTCGCCAATAACGCCTCGGATGAGGATTGGCTTGGCCTCATGACGGCGCTCGAGCGCGCCGACGACGCAGGCGCCGCCTGCCTCCGACACATGCTCGCCTGGTCGCTGCGCCACGACGCCGAGCAGGCCGACGACGGCTGCGGCAGCGGCCACTGCACTTGCCAAGGGAGTTGATCATGTCCGAACCGCTGATCGCCGCGCTGCTCTATGCCGACGGCGTCTATCCTGATCGTGTCATCGCCCGCGCGATTGCCCCGCTGCGCGAGCGCGGCGTTGCGATGGCCGGCGCCATCCAGCTCAAGCCGGCCGGCCAGCCCGGTCGCCATCCGTGCGATTTGCTGCTGGAAGACCTGGCGAGCGGCGAGGTCACGGCGATCGTCGAGCACCGCGGCAAGGAGGCGCGCGGCTGCCGCCTCGACGTCGGCGTCCTCACCGACGTGGCCGAGGCCGTCTCGGCCAGCATTCATGCCGATGGCCCGCGCCTGCTGATCGTCAACAAGTTCGGCAAGATCGAAGCCGATGGCGGCGGCATGCGCGGCGCTATTGCCGAAGCGGTCGATCTCGGCATTCCCGTCCTGGTCGGCGTGCCGGTGCGCAACCTCGACCGCTGGCGCGTCTTCGCCGGCCCGCTTGCGGTCGAATTGGCGGTCGACGACGCGGCCGTCGCCCGCTGGCTCAGCGAGCACGGGCTGGCCGTCGAGCCGGTGGCGGTGACGGGTGCAGTCGCCGGCAACCCATGGACGATGTGACCTTGGCGCGGGCCGTCCACATCCTGTCAATCGTGCACTGGATCGGCGGTGTCGCCTTCGTGACGCTGGTCGTGCTGCCGGTGGCGCGCCGTGTCGCCGATCCCCGGCAACGCTTGGCGCTTTTCGAATCGGTCGAGCGGCGCTTCGCCGCGCAGGTCAGGCTCTCGGTGCCGTTAGCGGGTGCCACCGGCTTCTATATGGCCGAGCGCCTCGATGCCTGGCTGCGCTTCCTCGATCCCGCGCAATGGTGGCTCGGCGCCATGCTGCTGCTGTGGCTGGTCTTCATGGCTATCTTGTTTGTCATCGAGCCCGCGATCGGCAATCGCCTGCTGGACGCCGGCCGCGCCGATCCTAGCGGCACCCTGCGTGTGCTCGAACGCACCCACGGGCTGCTGCTTGCGCTGAGCGCCATCGTGGTCTCCGCCGCGGTGCTGGGCGCACATGGCCTGCTGGCGTGACGGGCGATGTCGCGGTGGCTCCTGCTCGCGGCGCTCTGCGTCGGCGCCTGCACGACGGCCTCGCCACCTGATCCGAAGCGCCTGGCGCAATGCACCAATCTTTTTGGCATGTGGGCGCGCTATGAACAGCACTGGACGTTCCATCACACCGGCCAGCGGGCGCGCGCTGAGCTGGCGCTCGATGCCTGCCAGCACGGCCGCTATGACGCGGGGATTGCCGAGCTGAAGCGCCTGCTACGACGAGGTGGCTTTGTCATCGCAGACTAGCGACACGAGCTGGTCGGCGTCGACGGGCTTCTCGAGGAAGGCCGTGGCGCCCGCCGCCATCGCCTGCTGGCGCACGAAGGTGCTGGGCTACCCAGTGATGACGACGGCCGGCAGCGTTAGCCCTTGGGCGCGCAGGTGCTGCAGCAGCTCGACACCGTTCATGCCCGGCAGATCGACATCGATGATCACGCGGTCGTCGTTCGATGGCCGGCACCCGTCGAGAAACTCGCGGGGGCTGCCGAAGCCCTGCGAATCGAGGCCCTCGCTCGCAAGCAGCAGGCTGAGCGAGTGCCGAACGGCCTGGTCGTCGTCCACAATGAAGATCATTAGCGACAGCATGCCCCTGGCGCTGGCCATGACCCTTGATATGAATCAAACATGATCGAGACGACGCAGGCGGAGCAGAGAGCGCTGCTCGAGCGGGAAGCCCATCTTCGGTCGATCCTCGAGACCGTGCCGGACGGCATGGTCGTGATTGACCAGCACGGCATAGTCCAGTCGTTCAGCGCCGCCGCCGAGCGCATCTTCGGCTATGCCGCTGCCGAGGTCTGCGGCCGCAACGTGAGTATTCTGATGCCCTCGCCGCATCGCGAGCGCTACGACGAGTACATTCAGCGCTATCTCCGGACAGGCGAGCGGCGCATCGTCGGCATCGGCCGGGTGGTTGCCGGGCAACGCAAGGACGGCAGTACCTTTCCCATGGAGTTGGCCGTCGGTGAGGTCAAGCACGGCGGGAGCCACCTGTTCACGGGCTTCGTGCGCGACATCAGCGAGCGGCAGCGCACGCGCCAGCGACTGCAGGAGCTGCAGTCGGAGCTGTCCCACGTATCGCGTGTCAGCGAGATGGGCCAGATGGCCTCGGCGCTGGCGCATGAGATCAATCAGCCGCTCGCCGCTGCGTCGAACTACCTTCAGGCGGCGCGTCGGCTTTTGGGGAGGCACGATCCGGGGCAGGCCGGGCGCATTGATGAGGCGCTCGAGCGGGCGGCCGGACAGGTCGAGCGCGCGTCGCAGATCCTCCGCCGGCTGCGCGTCTTCATCAAGAAGGGCGAGCCAGAGCTTCAAGCCGAGGACATCGCGAAGTTGATCGAGGAAGGCAGCGCCATCGCCTTGGTCGGCGCGCGGGAGCGGGGGGTGACGGTACGTCTGCGCGCCGCGCCGCGGCTGCCCCCTGTCTTCGTCGACAAGATCCAGATCCAGCAGGTGATCGTGAACCTCATGCGCAATGCTGTAGAGGCAATGGAGCAATGCCCGCGGCGCGAGCTTGTAGTCGAAGCCGAATTGGCGGCGGGCGCCGATCAGGTTGTCGTCCGTGTCATCGACACCGGTCCCGGCCTCGCTCCCGAAGTGGCCGAGCGGTTGTTCCAGCCCTTCGTAACCACCAAGGCGCAGGGCATGGGTGTCGGTCTGTCGATTTGCCGCTCGATCATCGAAGGGCACGGCGGGGTTCTGATCGCAAGGCCAAATGCCGGAGGCGGAACCCTGTTCTCCTTCAGCCTGCCGATTGCGGGCCGCCGGTCGAGCGAACCGGATGTCACGTCGTAAGAACTCAGTTTCTCGCTCAGACTCGACTTGTCGGTGCCCGATCCGGACGCGACTGCAGTCAACATCCTTCAATCACGCGCATCGAGCTAAAGGTCGTGAATGGTCAACTCCCGAGCGGGGTAGATTCGTCGATGCGGCAATGCCTTTACGGCATTCGATGCGCTATCAGCAGTGTCGGGTGAAATCACGTTCAAGGAGCCTCGCCACGACGCCGCGTGCGGGCGGAGGAGGCCTGATCCGAACGGACCGAAGTCCTTGCCCATGACAGCAACTTCAACGATTGAGCTAACCATGCCTTGACCTGGATCAAGCGCAGGCTGGCCTCCTATTCAGTCCTGGTTGCTTGGACAGTCGGAGACGGCTGAAGCAGCAGGCCATGGGCATCAGCTGGCGATGCGAGGTGGGCGTCGGTACCGCGCTTGCCAGCGATAGAGAACTGCGAGCCATCCTCGATCGCCTCGTGTGCGGGCCGGACCGCGGCACGTCGACCAAGCTGTCTTCAACCCTAGGTGGTGCCGGCGGATCAACTCAGCAGCTTCGCTTCACGGCTGGCGTCCGCACCTGGTTTTAGAGAAGCCGCCGGATGCTTGAGATAAATCAAAGCAGAGACGCGCGGAAAGCTCATGGATACTGGTGCCGACATATCTCGGTGCAACGGATGGAGATTATCTATGACCACCATTGGAAAGACAGCCATTGCCGCGGGCTTGGCCTTCACGATCGGTGCGTTCAGCTTTGCGCAGCTTGGTTTTGCCCAGCAGTCGAACACCGGCGCGAGTGGCGTGCAGAGTCCCTCTGCGGGTCAGCCAATTGGACGTGATGACTGGGTGCGCCAGCCGGGTGACCAGCCCGGTCCCAGCTCAGGCATGGGTATGCATGGCGGCGCAGCGCCACAGTCCACGGGAGGCGGACAGCACATGGGAGGTGCGCAGCACATGGGAGGCGGCACGGTGCCCGGCCCTGGCACGCATGGCCACTCCTCGTCCCCGAAAGCAGGTGAGACGAAGGAACTGCAGGACAAGCAGCACAGCATGCCTGCGACGCCGAGTCATTCCTCGGGCTCGACCAAGTAATCTTCCTCAGAAATCCGGGCGGCCGCAAGGACGCCCGGATTTGTGAAGCGAGTGGGCGTCGTCGGCCCGGATCCGCCGGCGATATCCGACAAGAAGCTTGTCGCTCCAGGGGGCAGAGATGGATCGCCGCGACTTTTGGAAGAGCGTATACGGCAAGAGCGCCGCTCGCCGGCCACTGATGGCGATTCTTTCGCTGCTGATAGTCGCGACCGCAGGAACTGCTGTAGCCGACGACCTGGATCAGGTGTCCGTGCGCGCGGATGGCCTTGTTGTCTATTTCGCGGTGGTGCCAGCCGCTTTCGCCCTCGGGCATCCTGCAGATCACACCGGCCGCGAGATGCACAGGAATGCACCGGACGGCCGCTACCTCCATCATCTCATGGTGGCGGTGTTCGATTCAGCTACCGGTGTTCGGATCACGAACGCCAATGTGACCGCGGTCGTGCAAGACGCGCCCAAGCCCTCAGACGGCCGGGTAAGGCTCGAGTCGATGGCGGTCGGAGGGGCTCAGGCCTATGGCGGGCTGGCAACGCTGCCTCCGCGCCATCGCTATCGCATCGAGATCGAAGTGGTTCGCCCTGGCGCTGCGCCGGTACGTGCCATCTTCATGCATCAGCATTTGCAACCCTAAACAAGACAACCGATTGGCTTCCCGCTCCGTCCTGACGCAGCCTGACAGTGTCGAGAGACGACACTGCCGTTTTCCAGGTTGCGGATTCCCGATGAACTCGGTCGGGCATTCCGGGCGATGTCGGGGCACCAGCAAGCGGGCCTCGAGGCACTGAGGGCGAAGATCCGACACAGCCGCAGCAACCAATGTTGGTCAGCGTCATCGAGCAGACTGTCACTACTGAGCCGATGAGGTGATGGCTGATGGCAAACGCAATAAATTCGAATAGATCAGCGACACGGCCGCGCCAGATACCCATGCTCATGATGCTGGTGACGGCCTTCACGATTGTCGCTTTGGTAGCGAGCGTCTCCTATTTGCTGCTGCTGTACGGCGCGGCTGCCACGACACAACGGATGCTGCATGATCGCACGCAGCGACTGGTGGACGACGAAGTCCGAAGCGTCAGGGAGTTGCTCGGCCCTATCGTCGCCCAAATTGAGCTTTCGTCGATTATCGCCGGCGTCCCACAAGAAGGACACGACTCAAGCGATCGTTTGGCAGAGGTCCTGAGCCTGGCAATGATTCGGATGCCGGGGGTCGTGATGGCGGAATTCGTCCGCACTGATCGGCACGCCCATCGCGTCCTTCGCACTCCTGATGGACCCGCCTGGCGTGACGAGTCGCTTCGGGCCGAGCCGTCTCCGAAGCTTCTGCAAGGCATGTCGTGGCAGGCTGAAACTGGGGTTTTCTGGAGCCCCCCGCTCTGGAGTCCCGAGGTCGGGCAGCCGGTGATCAGGGTCGGGATGCCGATCAAAGGCGCCAATGGCGGGTTTGCCGATGCTCTCGTGGCAACTGTGGCGTTGGGCGAACTTTCAGAGCGGATATCGGAATCGGGAAATGAGAGCAACGGCGGCAATTTCATCCTCATCGGCCACGACACGGTCTTGGCCCATCGCCGACTAGTCGATCCTCGAGGACTGGGACTTTCGCAACAAGCGCCCCTGCCAAAGATCGATCAAGTCGGCGACCCGGTGTTGGCAGCGATCTGGAACAAGCCGGCGCCAAGCATGTGGTTCGACCAGGATTTTCATGAGCTCGGGCATGTCGCCGACGTTTCCGGCCGGCGATTGCTTTTCGTGCATCGCCTCGTGCCAGGCTACGGCCCCGAACCCTGGTACATCGGTCGATACCTGCCAGTTGATGAGGTCACTGGCCCCTTTCAAAACCTCGGAACAGGCGCCCTGGTCGGCGCTGCAACCCTGATTTTCGCGTTCCTGCTGGCAGCGGTCATCAGTTTCCGAATGAGCAGGCTTATCGGCACAATCACCTCAGCCGCCAAGTCGATGGGGCGCCTGGATTTCGATCAAGTCCACTATCAACCATCGCGGGTCCGCGAGATAGACGATGCAGGCTACAGCCTGGACCGGGCGCGAGCGGCCCTCAGATGGTTTGGCGCATACGTGCCGAAAAGCCTCATTGCCCGGATCATGCAGGCAGGTGAGGCGGCGTTGGTTTCGCGAAATCAGCGGGTAACCGTGCTGTTCACCGACATCGTCCACTTCTCGCAGATCACTCGTGGTTCGGCTGTAAGCGAAGTCGCCGACATGCTCAATCAGCATTTTGCAATCCTCGGAACCTGCATCGAGCGAGAAGGCGGCCTCATCGACAAGTTCATCGGCGATGCCGCCATGGCCACGTGGGGCAGCCTTTCCGGAAGCGACGATCAGGCGGATTCTGCAGTGCGGGCGGCCCTCGCTATCGTTCGTGCCTTGAAAGCCGACAACGACGCTCGTCGGCGGGTGGGCAAGCACTCGATTAGGATCCGGGTCGGCATCCATACCGGACCCGTTCTGGTCGGCAACATAGGCTCGCCAGGGCGTGTTAACTACACGGTGGTAGGAGATGCCGTGAACATCGCTCAACGTCTGGAGCAGGCTGGCAAGGACTTTATTGCTGCCGAAGAGGAGGTCATTGTTCTGGTAAGCGCCGACACCGTAGCGTTGTTGCGAGATCGAACCCTTGCCGACCTGTTTCATGGCATACCATTTTCCCGCTGCGACGAGTCCGGGAAAGAGCTCGTTAGCTACTTTCGTTTGTCCCATGATCAGTTGAGGGCTACGCAGTCAGGTATGCAGGGCGACGCTTAGCGAGCACATGCAGGAAGCCTAAACCCGCCGCTCTATGAAGTTTGAAGTTGCCGGTGGACATCGTCGCTGGTCCCGTGAGTTTCCTATGTCTTTCCTACGTCGTGCGGCGCACTCCCACCTAGAAGCCCTACGGCCGTCGCTGGCTACTATGGCGCTCGATGGCCAAACTGGACATGACAGCTCTGACGGAAGCGACGATGTCCTGGTGGCACGTTCTTTGCGCCCTGCTCGGCAATGTTGCATTTGGACAACGTAGGTCCGAGTTCCTTGCCGATGATTGTGGCCACGGAATTGATCCATCTCAAAGCATCGGGTGCCCGTGCGGCGCACGTTCCAGCAATCGTTGGTCGTCACGCTCTTTGACCAATCGATTTCCAAACACAAGGGGAGAACGAGTTCATGAAGGTTCGCAATTTCTTGACCATCACGCTCGCCGCCGTGGCGCTTGCGGCGTGCGGGCCGATGTCGACGGGAACCGTTAAGGATCTCAATGTCCGCGACTGGGTGGGACACAGTTCGGCTCATCTCATCCAATCCTGGGGTAAACCGCATCACGACTACCCTACAGCCGATGGCGGCAAGGCAATCGGCTACATGATCACCAACCAAGCGGTGACGGGACCGAAGCAGCAGATCTTTTTCCGGGCGAGGAACTGCCTGATCAACTTCACCGTTGATCGAAACGGCATTATCGATGATGCGACGGCGACCGGGTCGAAGTGCACGATCGGTCCGCATGGCGACATGCATCCCCCGCCCAGCAAGACGTAAGCTACCGACCAGTTCGCATACTCGCCCGCACAAATGCACATTTTCGGACGCGATCGGCCAAGAGCGTCGCTTCCGAATTCCATCGAGCTTCTCGCCCGCGGCTATTTGCGAAAATGTGAACCCCCTTGCAGCCATCCGGGTGAGTTGCGCTCAGCCATCGGAGCGGCGGAGCCGGTTGGCGTCGTCGTGGACGCCAATGGCCGCCTCGCGGCGATAACGCCGACGCCGGTACCGGACGTCGTTGTCGCCTTTTCAACGACGCTCCACGCGGCCAGCGCCCTGACCGTGGTGCTGAACCAGGCACCGGTGTTGATGCTAGATCGGGTCCTCGAACCGCCGCTTTGCGCGGCGCTGGTCGATCACTGGCAGCGAGGCAACAAGCTGGTGGATGGCGTTGCCTCGATAGTTGGCGCCAACCGCGCCGATGCGTAAAGTGCCGCGTGGACGTTCCATTGCACGACAAACAACTGTTCGTGCTGGTGAGGGACTGCCTCGTGCGTCGCCTGATGCCGGCCATTCTGCAGGCTTTCCACTCACGCGTCGTACAGATCGAGATGCCAGGTATTGGCTGCTACGATATCAGCTATGGAGGTTGGTTTCGTCGCCACCGCGACAACACCACGCCTTACACCGCTCACCGACAGTTCGCGGTCAGTCTCAACTTGAACGCCGACACTGAAAATGAAGGCGGTCACGGCTGGTGTCCCGAGTTCGGCCGGCAACTCTACAGGCCTGCAGCCGAGGCCGAAACGGCACCCCCGGGTCACAGGCGTGGCCTCATGCAACAACGAGCACGAAAAGACCATCGCACCACCTATTCACTTTCCCGCATGACGAGCGGCACGACGCCCAACACCGCCGACTGATCGCCGATCAGAAAGCGCGCGTCGGCGCTGGAATTCGGATGCGGGACGAACGCGGTGTTTGACGTGGCGGTGTGATTGAAGTCATTTCACCAGCTGACGACGGGCTCCTTCGCCAGCGAGGAGCCTTCAGTGCTCCCCCGCTCAGTCGCATTGCTCCTGACGCGGTAAAGCCGAGGCTGTCTTCACCTTCGCTGTTGCTGCCTACAACTTGATCCGACTACCCAGACTGCTCGCTCTGCCAACCCACCGACGCCTCCAACCGGCCATCTCATTCAGCCGGCGACGCAAGACCAGGGGGACGCATCTTACCATGCGGCCCGATTCTGCACTTCGCACCGGTGATGGTCGCATCGTCGATGATGTCATCGCGGTCCACCGTGAAATTGATCATGCAGTTGGTCGCCTGAAGGAGGTCCGGTGACTTCGGCCCGGTCACCACCGATCTATAAGTAGACAGGCCCGGAGTACGCAGGCCCGGTACTATAGTCGGGTCCCGGTACCGCTGGATTGGTAAACATGTAGCCAAATGCCCTACCGCCATCGGCGGTCGGATAGTCGTGATGCGGCTTTCCCCAAGACTGAAGAAGAACCGCCAATGGGGCGCAGTACATTGGCTAATGCGCTTGGCGCGAGTGCCGGACGGCAATGTCGGTTGCCACGCCGTTGACGGAGTGCCGGCAGATGTCGTGCCGCGCGTAACAACCTCAACAATGTCAGCGTGCAGGTTCCAGTGGGGAATTCCCCTGAGGCATGCAAAGTCGCTCTACGCCCGTCTTTCGGCCTCCTTGACGGTTTCAGCCCGCACGGAGATCGTCGCCTGCGGCGCTTTGAATCGATTGCCGTCGGAACTCAAAACGTGCTTGAAGAAAGTCACCTTATAGGAGGTCATTGCGCTTCCATATGCGGGCTCGATCCCTATCAACCATGAAGTGCCTGCCCACGCTTTGATCCTGGTCAAGCCGGGCCGGTCGAACGCGTCGTTGAATGCGCCACGTGGAATTGTTGAGGGCCAGTTCACAGTTGTTACCTCGCCAGCGCACCCATCGAGCCCGGAAGGGCACCTCGCGGCGGCGGGCGACCGCAATGCCCCGCCGCCCGGCAAGAATCAGCGGCGCCTGTGCGTCCACGACCCCGCGAAGTTCCGCCCCCTGCGCGGTCACGCCGGACCAAGGTCTCGAACGATGAAATGCCTCCCAACGCTCTGATCCTGCTCAAGCCGGGCGTTGGCGGCACCGCCTCGAGCTCTAGCCGAGCCTAGGGCGATCTTCCCTCGGCAACGTTTATTTCATCGGCTTCGACATCGGGGAGTTCGATGGCATCGGCATCAGGCCGTGCACCACCTTTTGCTGATCCGCGGTCAGGAGTTTCCCGGCGTCGCCGACCGCCCGGATGAACGTCAGTCGCTGGTCCGACCTCAGCTTTTCGATCTCACGCACCTTGGTCTCGATGGCGGCGGCATCGGGCTGGTCCGCCGCGGTCAGCGTCCAAAGCGCCTCTTCAGCGTCGGCTATCTTGCGCTGTGTCGTTGCTTGCGCGCTTAAGGCGCGCTGCTTGATGGCGTTCAGGCTAGATCTTTGCTCAACGCTGAGGCCAAGCCTGTCGGCATAGTCGAGGAAGAAGCCCGTGCTCCCGACATGATAGAGATGGGAAGCGCCTGGGAAGCCTGGCAGCGTCGACGGCATCGCCATTGTGGTTCCGGTGCCAGGCGCCCTGCCCATGGCGCCCATCATGTTATCCATGCCCATCATGCCGCCGCCACCCATGCCCATGCCGCCTTGGCCAGCACCGCCCATGGCCTTGTCGTCCATGCCCATCATTCCACCGCGGCCCATACCCATGCCGCCCATACCCATGCCGCCCTGACCCGCTCCGCCTTGGCCCATGCCGCCAGAGGACTGCGAGGGGTCCGCCGTTCCGCGCTGTGCCAGCTGTATCGTCACCGTGGGATTGGCGCGGTTGGCAGATACAGCCGCAGGCTTCGTGTCAGCCAGTACACCGCCGGCAACAAGAGCGATCAGGCTGGTGGCAGTGAGGCCTATCAGGGCTGTCTTGGACATGGAAGCTCTCCATCGGCTTGAGGTCGCTTTGTCGAGGTGACTGTCCCAAGACGGGAATTCCTCCGCCTTGATCCAGGTCAAGCGGGGCGCGATCACACTCAGTGGTGCTTGTACCACCCGACACCCCGGATATCGTTCCAAGCATTCGTCTGATGGCACAGATAGCATTGCTCTACGCGCGCATGCTCCTGCCCCGCTACCCGCTTGGAGACCATCTCGAAGTGTCCCATGTAGTGGCTTGGCGGTGCCTGGTGGCATTGCGCGCATGCGGTCGAACTGGGCGATGGATGCTGGAAGCCGGCAATCCGCCAGGTCGCGGTGACGTGACAGGCCGCACATCCCTGCCCGAACAGGTCGCGATGCGGGCTCTTGTTGCTGTGGCAGCTGAAGCAGTTCAGGGTTTCCAGGCCGGTCGGCGATTTGTTCAGCAGGCTTGAAAGCCAATCGGCGTCCGGCGTCCGGCCGTCGAGCTGCCTTGACCGGCCGATTGCGACCAGCGCGTCGTGATCCATCCGGGTAGGCCGCACCGCTTTCTGATGCTCGACGTGGCACGCGGCACACGATTGGATGGTTGAATGAAAGGCCGTCGATTGGCCGGCCAGGGTGACGGCGTTGGTGGCATGGCACGCGATGCAGGCGCTCGCTTCCACCCCGCGCAGCGGCGTGTGGCAGGTCTCGCATTGGCCGGAGAGAAACGCGTGCTTGGCAGAAAGCTCACCGGGTCTCACGATCTCCGGCCATCGCAGCACGGCCGTTGAGCCGTGGCGGTAGACAGTGCCAATGACCGCTGCGGTGCCTGCAATCGTGGCCGTGATCAGGATCAGGTAGGCGAACGCCTTCCATTTCATGGGAGCCACCGCAGGCCGTAGTAGATGCCGCTGCCGATATGCAGCATCAGGAGGCCATAGAGCGCGATCGAGGCTACCGTATGCACCACCATCCAGCGCGCCGTGATGCGCTTTGCGGCTTCGCGCACCGTCAGGGAATATTCGACATCGGCGATGGCATCGACGAGGCGCAGGATCGGCACGTCCGGAGCCGGTGAAGCGCCGCCTGCCGCGGCGCCGAGGCGAAGCGCGATGCGGTCGTAGGCGGTGCGCAATGTGCCAAGCAAGGCCTGTTGCTGGCGTACCTCGGCGCCAAGGTGGCCAAGGTAGTAACGGCCGACAAAGCCGGTGCCGATGATCACCAGGATATCGATCACGAGTGCGATCCCGAGCACACTTTGATATTGGTGACCCGAATGGAGGATAGCGATGAGCGCGGCCAATAGTCCGCCATAGATGTGCAGGCTGAGCAGGCGGCCGAGCGAGACATGCCGCGTCACGCGCACTTTCAGCCATCCGATGTACTTGATCGCCGGATACAGGAGCACCAGCAGCATCAGGCTTGCCGCCGCAATGCCCAAGACCCCGCCAGCCAAGCTTCCCGGAAAACGCGGCGCAACATGCAGCAGGTAACCAGGCGCCAGGAAGAGCAGCAGCGTTCCCAGAGCAAGCACGATCACTCTTTCCTTGTCGCTCATGTCAGGCGTCGACCGTGACATTGCCGAGCGATCGCGCCTGGCAAGCGAGGATGGTGCCGGAAGCCTTGTCTTCGTCGGTCAATGCGTCCTGGACTTCCATGGTCACCTGGCCGGCCAGGAGATTGGTCTTGCAGATGCCGCAGGTTCCGACCCGGCAGGAATAGTCGATCGGCACGCCGATCGATTCGGCGACTTCGAGCACGGTCTTGTCTGGCGGCAGGGGCGCGGCCTTGCCTGACCGGGCAAACGACAGCGTCGCCGTGGCAGGGCCCGCCTCGGCTTCCCGCACTTCCGGCGCTCCGGGCGGGACGGCGCCGGTTTCGACCTTGTGCAGAAGCTCGGTGACCGAAACGGGCAGTGGCGGTGCGGGCGATGGTCGCGGTGGCGGCACCAGGCCCACGGCGGGGCCGAACGCCTCGGTCTTGATCTGGTCGGGCGGCACCCCGAGCTCGGCCAGGATACGGCGAATGGCATCCATCATCGGCGGTGGTCCGCAGAGATGGATCCGCCGCCTCTCGATGCCCGGGACCGCGTGGACGATGGCATCCTTGCTGAGCTGGCCTTCCAATCCCATCCAGGCGGTCCCTTCGGACCGCGCCGCCACGGCAGCCGCGACATGCAACTTCGGCCATCGACGCTGGAGATACTCGAGTTCCTCGCGGAAGATGAATTCCTCGGTGTTGCGGACTGCACAGACGAGGAAGATCTCGCCAGGCCATGTCAAGTCGGTGAGATAGCGGATGACGCACATCATCGGCGTGATGCCGACGCCACCGGCGATCAACACGATGCTGTCGGCGTTGCCGCCGTCGAACGTGAAGGCACCCGACGGACCTCTGACCTGCAGCGTGTCGCCGACAAATATCCTGTCGTGCAGGTACCGCGAAAACTCTCCCTCGTCCTCGCGCTTGACGGTGATCTCCACGTAGGACGTCCGGGTCGGCGGCGAGGCAATGGAGTAGGACCGCCGGATGGTCTTGCCGTCGACCTTCGCCGAAAATGTCAGGAACTGACCAGGCACAAAGGTGAAGGGAATGGGATTGCCTTCTGGCGCCACGAGCCGAAACGTCTTCACATGAGGTGTCTCCCGGTGGATGGCCGCAACGCGCATTGCACCCGACCAGGTGCTGCTGTTTGCCCGGGCAAGAGGGGGCGATGAGATCGCATCTGCCGGCTTGGGCACCGCCGGCGATGGCACTGCCGGCGGCGCAGCCGTTGGCTGACCAACCGTACGGACCGCAGCGGCGGGGCCGGCACGCGTCAGCCGACTCACCAGGGCGATCGAGCGACGGTGACGGCTAGCCGCCAACGCCGCCAACGTGAGCGCGAACAGCGTCACCACCGTCATGGAAATGAGGTGGAACCAGGAAAGCCCAAAAGGTCCGGCGGCATCCGCGGCCGACACTGTGGCAGGGGCGAGGTTCATCTGGCTGCGGAACCAGGTTAGTGCGACCTGCCGGGGCGCCTGACTTTCCGCCAGCGCGCGCAAGGCGGCGGTTCCGCTTTCCAGCTCGGCCAGCGCGGCGCGCTGACGAGAAGCGGCTGCAGACATTGCGGCGATGTCGTTGTTCATCATCGCGCGATGGTAGTCGTCATACGCCTGGACCAGCGCCGCGTTGCCGGTGCTAATGCGATCGCGCGCTTCGGCCTCGATCTTAACGCGCGCCTCCGGCGTCATCGCCGGAAGCTCCATCAGCTCAGGATAGAGTTGCTTCCTGGGTGGAGCGCCCATCATCGACTCCATCATTCCCCTGGAGGACGGGGCCGTAGGCGACTGAGGAGGGGCGACGTTCGGACTTGGAGCCTGTGTTCCCGGAATGCCGGGTTCTGATGATGACGGCGATTGCCCTCCGTGATGCGGGGTATGGGGATCGGGTGCCTGTGCACTGATGGGAGTACCGCCAAGAAGGATCGTCGCCGCGACAATCAGCGCGAGACTGAGGCCGCCGCTCTCAGTTGCGGAGGCAAAACTAGTGGGCCGGATGCGTAGCATTCTTGTAGATTCTCGTCGCCTCCGAGACTTGCCGAAGGCCCGCTTCAACACTCAAAGCTGCCCTCGCCGTCCGCATTCGCCAAAACTCCCATTCACCTAGTGCAGTGCATACGTATGCGGCACTCAAAAACGAATGCGCTATTCTACTGCAATTCGATGCACTGTCTTCCAACCTCGAGCCCTCTCAAGTTCTCGCTGTCCTCTGCGGCTCTCCATTGACGCTTCATAGCCGTTCAAAACCACATCCGAATTCCAGCCACGAGTTGGAATACGCTGGTGCTTTCACCCGCTACACTGCGCAAATTTGCGGTCTCGCCGAAGCTTTTTAGCCAGGACACGCCAACATAGGGGGCGACCTCGCGAACAATTTCGTAGCGGAGGCGAAGGCCGATTTCGATGTCATTGACTCCCGCACCGACGCCGTACCGGGTGGCCGATTGCACCGCTCCGTTGATCTCGAAGCGTGGCTGCAGGATCAAGCGCTGCGTCAGCAAGAAGTCTTGAGCGAGAGTGGCGCGTCCAGAGACGTCACCGTTTTGGCTGACGAAGATCGCCGCCTCCAGCTCCATCCCATAGGGCACGAGCCCCTGAACTCCGACGACCGCTTGCGGTCGTCCCAGGCCATTGTCCCAGCTCAACTGTTGCTCGTAGCGAAAGCCGGCCTGGAAATCGACGAAGGGAGAGATGAGCCGTCCGTAGAGAACCTGCACATCCATCTCGCCGGCGCGCAGGACACCATTGTAGCGGCCCTCGCTCTTGAACCAGATGCGTTCAGTGTCTCCGCCAACCCAACCGAGGACATCCCACCGCGCCGCATCGACGTTCGCGCCGTGCTGGAACTCGAAGAGGTCGAACAGCAGGAAGGTCTGGAGGGCGTTATCGCTGACCGGGCTGGGCCAACCCGCGGCCTTCGCCGGATCCGACGGCTTGACGACCTCCGTGTTGCCACTGAACCCAGGCGGTGGCCCCGGAAGTGAAGGGGCAGGCTGCACTGCGGCGGGTGAGGTCGCCGGCGGTGGGATTGTTCCGGTCGCGGGCGGCGTCATGCCGGACATCCCCGGCATCCCGGTTGCTGAGTGGTCCGAGTGCGCCTGTGCGAGCGCAGCGCCAGCGACGATGGGCTGCGCAAATGAAAAAGCCAATGCGCCAACTAATACTCGCAACACGATGAAGCGACCGGTGCGGTTCATGTCCTGCATCCTCGCTCACGCCACTTCGACCACGCGGAACATCCCCATCTCCATGTGGAGCAGGAGATGGCAGTGCATCGCCCAACGCCCAGGAGCGTCGGCGGTAATGGCCACGGTCAGACGTTCACCCGGTTTCACCGCCACGGTGTGAAGCCGAGGCTGGTTCGGCCCACCCCCGTTTTCCAGCTCCATCCACATGCCGTGCAGGTGGATCGGATGCTCCATCATGGTGTCATTGACGAGAACGAGACGCAGCCGCTCGCCGTAGCGGAATCGGATGGGGGTCGGAGCCTCGGAATACTTCTTGCCGTCGAACGACCAACTGTATCGTTCCATGTTGCCGGTCAGGTGCAGTTCAACGGCGCGGCTCGGCTCGCGTCGGTCGGCCTGCGGCACGACGCTCCGCAAGTCTGCATAGGTCAGCACGCGCCATCCATCGCTGCCGAGGCCAGCGCCGGGTTCGTCGAGGCGGCTACGCGCCATCATCGCCACCGATGAGTTACCGACACCGTGCGTGTCCGGCCCGTGCGCCACCGCGGGACTGCCGGGCAATCCCGGCCCTGACACGGCCCGGTCACCCATCCCGGCCATTGCCGAGCCGCCCGCAGCGGGCATCGCCATCCCGCCGTGGCCGGCATGGCTGCCCGATCCCATCGCCGCCTGCGCGCCAGGTCGGGCACTGGTTTCCTTCAGCGCCCCGCCCATGGCCATGCCCGCCATTTCCATGCCCATGTCGGCCATGGTGCGTATCGGGCGGGGCCGGCGCAACGGGATCGCGGCACTCATGCCGGGTTGTGGCGCCAGCGTGCCGCGGGCATGGCCGCTGCGATCCGAAGTCTCGGCGAAAACCGTGTACGCTCGGTTACCCGGTCGAACGACGACGTCGTAGGTCTGGCCGGGTCCGATACGCAGCTCATCCACGTTTACAGGCTGCACGTTCTGGCCATCGACCTGCACCACAGTCATCTTCAAGTCCGGGATCCGTACGTCGAATATCGTCATGGCGCCAGCGTCGATGAAGCGGAGCCGCACCGCTTCGCCTGGCCGGAACAGTCCGGTCCAGTTGGCCGTCGGCGTCTGCCCATTCATCAAATACGTGTAGGTGGCACGCGTGACGTCGGCGAAGTCGGTGGGATCCATCAACATCTGGCCCCACTGCATACGGTCACCGATGGCCGCTCCGACGCCATCTCGGCGGGCGTCTCGAAAGAACTCGCCCACCGTGCGCTTCTGGTAGTTGTAGTAACCAGCCTGCTTCTTCAAGTTGGCGAGAATCTGTTCCGGTTGCTCGAAGCTCCAGTCCGACAGCATGACGACGTGGTCGCGGTCAAAACGAAAGGGCTCTGGTCGGATCGGGTCGATGATCAATGGCGCGTAAAGACCGAGCAACTCTTGCCCGCCGGAGTGGCTGTGGCACCAGTAGGTGCCACTCTGGCGCACGGGGAACCGGTAGACGAAGGTCTCACCGGGTCGGATGCCAGGAAAACTCACGCCCGGGACGCCGTCCATATCGGGCGGGAGAATCAATCCATGCCAATGGATCGAGCTGATTTCGGAGAGGCGGTTGGTCACGCGCAGGATAGCGTCATCACCCTCGCGCAGCCTGATCAGCGGACCCGGCACCATGCGATTCATCGCGACTGCGCCGCCAATGCGGCCATCGACCTGCAAAGCCACCTTTTCGATGACGAGGTCAATGGGACTTCCGCCGAGTGAGGCTGAGGCCGGCACCGTGGCGATGGGAACTTGAGCGTAAGCCGGTGCGATGCCTGCCGAACCGGCCAGGAGACCCATCCCTCCCGCGCCTCGAAGCAGGTCACGACGCGTCAGAGTGGTGTCAGTCGCGGTAGGGAACGTTAGTGCTCGCGGCATCGATCATCTCCTTTGGTTTCCAAAACCAAGTGTCGTCGCCAGGACGACCGCAGATGTGCTCGAAATCAAAGACCTTTCATGAGCGCAGCGATCGATAGCCCAAGGCACGCCGGTTGGGCACCAACGTGTCAAGTGGCCGGCCATGCCCTGGCCCATTCCCATCCAACCCCGTTCCATTCCCCGCTGCATCATTTCCGCGCCCATGCTCTGGCCGGCTTGTCCGTGCTCCTTGCCCTGCAGCATCATCTGCTGGCCCATGCCTGGACCGGGCTGGGCAGGCGTAACCTGCAGGGACCTAGACCCCGGCGCCGGCGGCTGTTGAGCGGTGGCCGGGCTGACCAAGGCCACTGCAGCGATTAACGCGGCACAGGCCGCGGTGAATCGAGGCTTCGCCATGATCGTCATGTTGAGTCTCCTTGCGCTGGCTAGACGTTGGTGAACAGACATCGTCTCGCCGCCAAAGGCCTTGATCTGGGTCAAGGGCACAGCCTTCGTATCTTGTGGCCGGATGAAGTCGGGACTTGGCGATCCAAAGATCACTATCGCGGATACAAACGCGACCTGTATGTCCCAAATGAGGCTCGTCGGAGAGGGGGAGTTCGAACAAGCTCCGTCTGCGCGATAAGGGGGCGCAGAGGAGATGACGACACGTCCAACCCTGTACGAGGAGTTGCGGAGTCAGGGCGTGTCGCGACGCGGCTTCCTCAAGTTCTGCGGCTACATGAGTTCCCTCATGGCGCTGCCTGCAGGCAGCACCGAGGCGATCGCCCAGGCACTCAGCACCAAACCGCGACCGAGCGTTATCTGGCTCTCCGTGCAGGAATGCACGGGCTGCAGCGAAGTGCTGCTGCGATCGTTCGATCCTACACTCGAGAGCCTGATCCTCGACAGCCTCTCGCTCGACTACCACCACGTGCTCCAGGCTGCGG
>JAKFVH010000118.1 GCA_021732285.1 Reyranella sp.
AGATCGCCTGGGCGATCGCCAAGACATGCGCCTCGTTGAAGGTGGCGGCGAACGACGAGCCGCGATGGCCCGACGTGCCGAAGGCCACGCGCTCAGTCGCAACCGCCGGATCGGGACGGCGGTCGGCATAAGCCGCGAGGAGCTTCGCGACATCGAGGAGCTCGGCAGGCTGGACGGGCTCGCCGGCCCGCCGATGGAGTCGTGGCTCAGTCATGTGCGTAGCTAGCCCGCCCCGCACGCGCCGGACAAGACAAAGGCTGTTGCGGCATCCACAAATGTCATCCAACCTTCAAATCGGGGACGATGTTCAAGGCTTGGGGGCAAGCACACATGGCCGATTTCCATCGGAGGTCCGGACGGCTGCGCCGGGCGGCGTCGTTCGCGCTGGCCATCGCCGCTACAGGTTGCTCGTCGATCGGACCGTCGACCGTGTCGCGCGATCGCACCGACTACCTCTCGGCGCTGGCCAGTTCATGGAAGGAGCAGACGCTCAGCAACGTCGTCCATATCCGCTATGGCGACACGCCGGCGTTCATCGACGTCTCGTCGATCGTCAGCTCCTACGTCCTGAGCGGCGACGTCTCGGCCGGCATCACCGTCAATTCCAACACCACGAGCCCGGCCAACGCCGTGCCGTGGAACACCTCGGTGTTCGGCATCGGCGGCAGCTACCACGACCGGCCGACCATCTCCTACTCGCCATTGGTCGGCGACAAGTTCACCAAGCGCCTGATCCGGCCGATCCCGCCGCTCGGCATCTTCGAGCTGATCCAGGCCGGCAACGCCGCCGACGTCGTGCTGCAGTTCACGGTGCGCTCGCTGAACGGCATCCGCAACCAGGGCACCTCGGGCGGCGTGTCGGTGCCGGCCGATCCCCTGTTCTACCCACTGCTCGATGCCTTCCGGCGGCTGCAGGTCGCGGGCCGCCTCAGCGTGCGCTCGGAGAAGCGCGGCGGCGACGAGGTCGGCATCTTCGTCATCAGCGAGGGGCAGACGCCGCAGGAGCAGCAGGACATCAAGTTCGTGCGCGACACGCTCAGGCTGCGCACCGGCAAGGATGGCGAGCTCGTCATCGTGTTCGGCGCCCATCAGCGCGCGGGCAACGAGCTTGCCGTGCTGTCACGCTCGATGGGCGACATCCTGATCGACCTCGCCATGGACGTTGAAGTGCCGCCGGAGCATGTCGCCGAGGGTCGCACCGTGGCCACGGTGCGCACCATGTCGGCCGCCAATCCGCGCGACCGGCCGATGGTGCGCATCCGTTCCGGGTCGATGGCGCCGGCCGGCGCCTTCGCCTCGATACGCTACGGCAACACGTCGTTCTGGATCGATTCGAACGACTACGCGTCCAAGCGCACCTTCACCTTGCTGATGATCTTCACCTCGCTGGCCGAGACCGGGATAACACCGCAGACCCCGCAGCTCACGCTGCCGGTGCGGTGATTTCTGAATCATTCCTCCCTATCGCCTTCGGCGATGGGGAGGTGGCCGCGCAGCGGGCGGAGGGGTCATGAGCATCAGTACGGTTGCTCATGACCCCTCCGCCCGCTTCGCGGGCACCTCCCCACGCTATGCGTGGGGAGGAATGACGATCTACCGCCGTTTCACGGTGATGCCGGCGGCCTCGCGGTCCCAGGTCTGGTCGGTGATGCCGCGCTCGCGCAGCTTGTACTTCTGGATCTTGCCGTTCTCGGTCGCCGGCAGGACGTCGACGAACTCGAGGAAGCGCGGCACGGCGAAATAAGGCATGCGCGTCTCGCAGAAGCGGATGATCGAGACCTCGTCGAGCGCGCTGCCGGGCTGGCGCACGATCGCGGCCATCACCTCATCCTCGGCGAGCTCCGAGCGCACCGGATAGGCGGCGGCAGTGGCGATCTCGGGATGGCTCAGCAGCACCTGCTCGACCTCGAACGAGGAGACGTTCTCGCCGCGCCGGCGGATCGCGTCCTTCAGGCGGTCGACGAACTTGTAGTAGCCGTCAGGCTCGCGGACGACGCGGTCGCCGGTATGGAACCAGAGGTTCCGCCAGGCCTCGACCGTCTTCTCGGGCGTGCCGAAATAGCCGGTGGCGAAGGCAAACGGCGCCTCGGCGCGCACCATCAGCTCGCCCGGCGTGCCGTCCGGCACCTCGTTGTCCTCGTCATCGACCACGCGGGCAGCAAAGCCCTCGGCCAGGCGACCCATGGTGCCGGGCTTGCACTCGGCGATCGGCGAGCCGAGGACGAAATTGGTCTCGGTAGAGCCGTAGCCGTCCAGGATGGCGATGCCGGTGCGCCTGGTGAACTCGGCATGGAAGTGGCCAGGCACGCCAGGGGCGAGCGCAATGCGCGTGCGGTGGCCCTGCTCCGCAGGCTCGGCCGCGCGCGACAGCAGGATCGGCACCATCGCGCCCAAAAGGAAGGTCACCGTCGCGCGCCGCGCCGCCAGCGTCGCGAAGAAGGCCGACGCCGAGAACCGGCTCTCGAAGATCGCCGTCGCGCCGGTGATCAGCGCCTGGAAGAAGGTGTTGAGGGCGTTGGTGTGGAACAGCGGCAGGGTCGTGCACAGCACGTCGTCGCCGCCGACGCCCAGCAGATGGGCCGTGTTGACGCCCCACCAGAAGAACTGGGCGTGTGGGCAGCAGACGCCCTTGGACGGGCCGGTTGTGCCGGAGGTGTAGAGAATAGCCAGCGTGTCGCTTGGCCGCGTCGGCGCCGCAGGAACGGCTTCGCCCAGCGCCGGCATGGGCTGCGGCTCGGCTCCCCTCCCCACGCGCTTTGCGCGTGGGGAGGTGCCCGCGTCTTCGCGGGCGGAGGGGTCATGAGCAACGGTACTGGGGTTCATGACCCCTCCGTCGCCGTATGACGGCGACACCTCCCCAGCTTCGCTGGGGAGGAAGTCGATCACCCAAATCGCCTGCAGCGGCAGGGTCTCGAGCCCGACATGCTCGAGCGCGCCCAGCAAGGCCGCTTCGATCACCATGAGCTTGGCGCCGGAGTTCTCCAGGATGTGACGGAGCTGCAGCCCGCGCGAGGCGGTGTTGATCGGCACCAGGATGGCGCCGAGCCAGGCCGCGCCGAGAAAGACCTCGATGAACTCCGGGCGGTTCTCGCAGATCAGCGCGACGCGATCGCCCGCCGCCACGCCGGCGGCCTGCAGCCGCCCAGCCGAGCGCGCGGCAAGCTCGAGTGCTTCGGCGAAGCTCCAGCTCTGCTCGCCCGCCTGCACCAGCGGCTTGGCGCCGAATTTCTTGGCCTGGGCCTGCAGCATGATCGCCAGGCTGCGGTCGGCGGGCACGAAGAAGCGGCTGGCGTCGCGTGGTTCGCGGCTGGTCATGGCGGCGTCCATTGCTCAGCTCTTCACATGCAGGTCGAGGTTGCGATGGAGCAGCGTCAGGTTCTGCAGCAGCTCCGACTGCGCCTCGGAAGTGAGCTCGCCCAGGATGGACACCACCCATTCCTCGTGCCGCCGCGCCATGCGCAAGAAGCTTTCGCGGCCCTTGCGTGTCAGCCGGACGATGACGCTGCGGCGGTCGGCCGGATCGTACGCGCGGACCACCAGGCCGCCCTGCATCAACTTGTCGACCATGCCGGTGATGGCGCCGTTGGACACGATCAGGCGGCGCGACAGGTCGGACATGGTGAGCCCGTCGGGAAAGCGTTCGAGCTGGGCCAGCACGTCGAAGCGCGCCATGGACGTCTTGAACTCCTTGCGCAGCCGCTGGCTTAAAATGTTCTCCATCTTGCTCGAGCAGCCGATCAGCCTGAGCCACAGCCGAAGCTCCAGGTGTCCCTTTTCCTCCACCGCCAGCGCGCTGCCGTTGGCCCGGCTGCGCGCCCTGGAGATCGCCTGTCTGGTAATGGACTCGCTCATGTCAAAATCCCTCAGATGACCAGGGTACCGACGCTGGCACCGCCGCAGACGTAAAGGACCTGGCCGGTGACGAATGACGCTTCGCGGCCGGCGAAGAACAGGACGGCATTGGCGACGTCCTCAGGCTTGCCCAGCCGGCGCATCGGAATGGCCGCGGCGAGAGCGCTTTCGCGCTCGCTGCCGGCGGAGACGATTTCGTGGAACATCTGCGTGCCCTGGATGGGGCCGGGCGCCACCATGTTGACGGTGATGCCGAAGGGCGCGAGCTCCAGCGCCCAGGTCCGGCCCATGCCGATGATGCCGGCCTTGGTCGCCGAATAGGCCGTGCGGCCGGTCGCGCCCAGCGCCGCGCGCGAGGAGATCAGCACGACGCGGCCGAAGCGCCGCTGCTTCATCTTTGCCAGCGACGCGTTGAGCAGGATCAGCGGGGCCCCGAGATGAAGCTGCGACAGGGTCGCGATGTCCGCGGCCGTCGCCGCTTCGACGGCGTTGTGCCGGACGACGCCGGCATTGTGGACGATGTGCGTGACGTCGTGTTCGCCCGCGATCTCCGCCGCCACCTCGGCCGTCGCCTTGGCGTCCAGAAGGTCGACCGTGCGGGCGTCCAGGCGCGGATGCGACCAGTCGGGCTTGTCAAGGGCGAGCGAGACGACACGATGGCCGCGCTCGAGCATCGCCTTGGCGATGGCGGCACCAATGCCGCCACTCGCGCCGGTGACGATGGCGGTTTCGTCGCTCATGCGCGCCGCACCAGGGCAAGCACACGCAAGGGGCTGCCCGATCCGCGGCGGATTTTCAGCGGTGCGGCCACGATCACCGAGCCGGTCGGCGGCAGCAGGTCGAGATTGGTGAGGCACTGCAGGCCGTAGCGCCCCTTGCCGTGCATATAATAATGCGCGGGGTACGGCGGGTTGAAATGAAAGGCCTGGCCCGCATCGGTACCGATGGTCTCGGTGCCGAGGCCATGCAGGTCGCGCTCCTCGACCAGGAAGCGTACGACTTCGGGAGACGGGCCCGGCGTGTGCTGGCCGTCCTCGCGCATGTTGACGTAGTCGCGACCACTCTTCTTGGCCCAGTCGGTGCGCAGCAGCACCCAGCTGCGCGGCGGGATGCGGCCGTGCTGCTTTTCCCAGGCCGTGACGTCGGCGACAGTCAGCTCATAGTCGGCGTTGGCGGCGGATTGCTTCGAAATGTCGACTACCACGGCCGGTGCGATGAAATTCGCCGCCGGAATCGTGTCCACGGAATTGTTGGCGAGGTCCTTGCCCGAGATCCAATGGACCGGCGCATCGAAATGCGTGCCGGTGTGCTCGCCCATGGAAATGTTGTTCCAGTACCAGCCCAAGCCGCGCTCGTCGTAGCGCGAGACCTCTTCCATGCGGAACGGCGCGCACTGACCGAGCTCCGGCGGCATGACAATGGTGGGGAATTCCGGCGTCAGCGTGTGGGTGAGGTCTATAACCTCGATGTCGCCCGCGGCGACGGCGCTGGCGAAAGCAAGAAGATCGGGAGCGCTCATTTCACCTGTACTCCTGCTCATGAGCCGAGCTCGCGCTCGAGCGCCTTGGGATCGACGGCCAGCCGGGCGCGGACGTCCTCGGCGATGTCGCCGACGAACACGTCCTCCTGTCCCTGCTGCAGCGCGCGTACGACCGCGCGGGCCAGTGCCGACGGCGCGACCTTGGGCGGCGGCACGGCCTGATACCATTCGGTCTCCAGTGGGCCGAAGAAGGCGTTCAACACCTTGACCCCGCCCTGCCGCAGCTCGGCGCGCAGGGACTGCGCCGCCGAGAGGCAGGCGGCCTCGGTCGCCGAGAAGGCGCCGTAGGCCGGCCAGTTCACCAGCGCATAGACCGACAGGAGGTTCACGAACGCGGCGGCGGAGTTGACGCCGTCGGCACCGCGAGCGCGCAGCACCGGCCCGAAGGCCTGGGCGAGCCGCGTCAGGCCGAAGTAGCGCATCTCCAGCTCTTCGCGCGCCACGGTCAGGCCCTTGCGATCGATGATGCCGCCGGTGCGCACGTACTCGGCGGTGTTGATCAGGATATCGACGCGGGCTGCGAACTCGCCGGCGCATTCGTTGACCGAGATCGTGTCGGTGAGGTCGAGCGCCACGATCTCGACGCGCTCGATCTTGCGCAGCCTGTCTTCGCCGGGGAACGGCTTCCAGGGATCGGCGACGCCGACGAAGACCACGCTGGCGCCCGCCTCGGACACCGCCTCGGCCAGGGCCTGGCCGACGGCGGTGCGGCCGTCGGTGATCAGCACGCGGCGGAACTTGGGATCGCAGGTGAGCTCGCGCCACTGCGGGTCGTCGGCCATGTTCGGGGTATCCTCCGCGGGCAGCGCCATGGCGATGGCCTGGCCGGATTTGTCGATCTTCAACTGCAGGCGCGTCCGCTCGCCCTCGCGCAGGTCGCCGTGCAGGTGGGCCACGATCGAGGGACCGGCATCGAGCTGCACCGTGCCGATGCGCCACGGCATGCGCTCGCGGAAATAGACGTCGGTCGAGGTGCGGATGGTGGTCTCAGCCAGCAAGGTGCCGCGATTGTCGACGTCGCGGAACGGCAGCCGCGCCGACAGGCAGCGCGGGCAGGCGTCGCGCGGCGGATAGATCACCGCGGCGCAGTCGGCGCAGACTTGCAGCCGGAAGCGGCCCTCTGCAGCGGCGGCCGTGAGCCCGAGCGCGGTGCGGCTGCGCACGCCCTGCGGCAGCAGCGGGACGCGCGTCTTCTTGAGCGGGTCCTTGCGCTTGGGACGGACCAGCGGCTTGGTCATGCGCGACCTCCCGCCAGCAACGCCGCGCCGCTGGCGAGGCCGCGGTCGTAGGTGATCATGCCGAAGCCCGAGACCAGGCCGATCTTGGCGTCAGGCACGGCGGCGCCCAGCGATTCGCCGGTGACCTGGCGCACGGCTTCGACCAGACCGAGAAAGCCGCCAGCCGCACCGGCCTGGCCGACCGAGAGCTGGCCGCCCGAGGTGTTGTGGGGAAAGCTGCCGTCGGCGGTGAGCGTGTGCGAGCGGACGAAGTCGGGGCCCTCGCCCTTGGCGCAGAAGCCCAAATCCTCCATCTGCATCATGCAGATCACGGGATAGTCGTCGTAGGTCTGCACGAAGTCGACGTCGTCCGCCGTCACGCCCGCCATGGCGTAGAGCTCCGGTATGTCCATGGCCCAGCCGCCGCGATACTGGATGGGATCGTCGGGGAAGGCGTTGTGGCGCTCGATGGTGGCGAGCAGCCGCGCCGCCGGTATCCCCTGCCCTTTCGCCACGTCCTCGCGGCAGACCAGAAAGGCCTCGGCGCCGGCGCAGGGCATGACGCAGTCGAAGAGATGGATGGGGTCGGAGATGGCGCGCGCGCCGAGGTATTCGTCGAGCGTCAGCGGCTTCTTCATCAGCGCGTATGGGAACTTCAGGGCATTGTCGCGCTGGGCAACGCAGATCTTGCCGAAATCCTCGCGCGTGGCGCCGTAGTGCTTCATGTAGTTGCGCGTGATCAGCGCGAAGCCCGAATTGGGGCCGCCCGACCCGTAGGGATAGACGGCGTCCTGGGCGAAGCGCGAGAAGGTCGACAGCATGCGACGGAAGGAATCGACCTGGTTGGTGTCGCCGGCGACGCAGACCACCAGCTCGGCATCGCCGCATTGCACGGCGCGCGCCGCGCGGCGCAGGGCGACGACGCCGCTGGCGCCCCCCAGCGGCACGTGATCGAGCCAGCGCGGGCTCAAGCCGAGATGCTGGGTGAGGCCGATCGCGGTGTCGGGGCCGACAGTGAAGCTCGACAGCGACAGGCCATCGATGTCCGAACTACGCAGGCCCGCGCGCTGGACCACCTCGCGCACCGCGCGCCCGACCCACCAGTGCGCGGTGTTGGTCGAGTAGCGCCGGTACGGGATGGTGACCGGAGCGGTGATGACGATGCCGGCGTAGGGCTGTCTCACGACACGTCATCCCGAGCGAAGCCGCCACCCCAACGAATGAAATGGGGGCGGCGCAGTCGAGGGACCTCGTCTTGTCGATGCATCCCCAGAACAGGTCCCTCCGCTACGCCTCGCTGCGCTCGGCTCCGGTCGGGATGACGGGTGTGTCCAGCCATACGCCGTCTCATACAAAAAGCTGGATGCTGCCGAGCGCGGCATCGCAATTGATGAGATCGACGCGCTTCAGGCGGATTTTCAGCGCGCCGTCGACCGTGATGAGATGGTGGGTGACCCAGGCGGCGTAGAGCGTCTGCTCGTCGGCGCGGCTCTCGACATAGTGCATCGGCGTCCAGGTCACGTAGTGCTGCTGGCCGTCGTCGCGCTCGTCGACCTGCGGCGTCTGCATCATGTGATGGCAGCGGCTCTTGGGGCTCTGGCTATGAGTCGCCTTGCCCTTCAATCGGTCGATGCGGATGCGCAGCAGCAGCTTGTCCTCGTACATCAATGAGGTGGTGAGTTTGGGATCGGTCTGGCCCCGTTCGACCGGCATCCAGTAATGGCCGTCCTCGGTGAAGAGATTTAGCCAGTCCTCCAGGCGCTGCTGGTCGAGCAGCCGCGCCTCGCGAACGACGAAATCGATGAGCTGCTGGTCGGTTGGTACAGTGCCCATCGACGTCACAGGCTCATCGTCATGAACTTCGTCCAGGCGCGGAACTGGTTGCGCATCTGCCCTTCCGACGTGCCGTCGGTCACGACGTTGCGCTGCCCGGGCTCGTCGGCGGCGTAGAGGCGCTGAATGTTGACCCATTCGTTGCCGTTGCTGGCCAGGCCCGCCTGGGCGCGCTCGTAGACCTCGAGATCGTCGTGGCCCACGATCGAGGTCGGCGCATTGACCAGCCGGTTGTACATCACCGTGCGCTCCAGCAGCATGTCCGGCGCCCCCACCAAACGAAACGCCCACGATTCAACCAGCGTCTTGTTGGCGGCGACTGGCTTGAAGAGGCGCAAGAGCTGGATCGGACCCTTGACCGTGACGTTGGGGAAATAAACCGTGTTGTGCCGGTTCTCGCCCAGGATCGCCTTGGCACGTTCCTCGCCGTAGGCCGCCTTCATCTGGTCGAAGTAGCCCGGCACGGCCGAATAATCGGAATGGATGGAATGCGACACGCCGGTATGGCCGTGGCCGTTGTCCCAGATGCGGATGCCCATGGTCTGGAAGAATTCATACGGGCTCGCGAACGGCGCATAGATCTCGACAGCCATCGGCTTCTTGGCGCCGGCCGGGGCCGACTTCCAGACATCGACTGTCGTGCCCGCCGAGGACTGATGAGCGATCATCGGGTGGCAGGTGTCGGTCAGATTGTCGACCAGCATCTTCCAGTTGCAGTCGTGCCTGTAGCGCAGCACACCACCCGCCACTTCCAGTTTTCCGGCCGGCGAGCGGTCGACCATATTGTCGATGCTCGAGAGAGCCTCGCCGAAGAACTCGTCGAAGCCAGGCCCGACGTCTGAAAGCTTGCCGAAGACGAAGCCGCGATAATTGTGGACGTGACGCACCGCCGTCATGCCGCGGGCGCTGTGGCTCTCGGCAAAGCCGGTATTGTCGTAGCCGCCCTTCAGCGGAATGCCGGCCAGGCTGCCGTCGAGGCGAAAGGTCCAGGCATGGTAGGGGCAGCGGAAGAAGCGGCCGACATTGCCGCACGTGTCGCCGGTCAGTCGCGTGCCCTTGTGCGGGCAGCGGTTGTACAGAACCTTCACGCTGTCTGGGGTATCGCGCACCATGATGACGGGCTGTGCACCGATCGTGGTGGCATAGTAGTCGCCCACCTTGGGCACCTGGCTGTCGTGACCGACATAGATCCAGGTGTTGGCGAAGAGATGCTCCATCTCCAGCTCGAACAGTTCCTGGTCGAGATAGACGTCGCGATGGACCTCGGTCTCGCGCACCAGGGCGGAGATGGCCTGTCGATTGCCTCGGTACTTGCTGATCATAGGAAGCTCTCGATGGTCTTGATGGTGTCGTCGAGCGCACGTCCCTCGGCATCGGCCAGCGCCGCTGTGCGCAGGCGGCGCATCCAGTCCGCCGCATCGGCGCGGCCCTCGAGCTTCTCGGCCATCGCCATCAGGCGCGAGAACTTGCCTTCGCCCACGTCGTGGGTGTCCGAGTACCCCTTCACCAGCCGGCGCGCTTCGAGGATTTCTATCGCCAACGCAACGTCGCCGCGCGCAACGGTGCGGGCGCGGTCGAGCCAAGCCTCGATATGGGCCTGCTCGCGGCGATGGCGCAACGTGCCGCGGCGGAAGCGGCGCAGACCGGCCAATAAATAAAGCGTCAGGAACCAGCCGATCGTGCCGGTCTGCACCCGTCGGCCGCGATCGACGAGGCGGCGCAGGAAGCCCAGCACGCGCGGGCTCGTCTCGATCCAGAGCCCGAGGCCGGCCGGCAAGGTGCCGCAGACCTCGTCCATGCGCGGATGCATGAACTCGGTCGCGTAGACGATCTGGTCGGGCCTGGCGGCCACTTCGGTGCGTATGCGGGCGAAGCGGCTGTCGCGCGTCTTGAGGTCGGCGACGCGGATCACGTCGTCATAGGCCATGGCGCGCGCGATCTGCTTGGCCGCCGCCGACGTGAGCTCGTTTGCCGACAGCTCAGCGAAGGCATCTACGCGATCGAGGTATTCACGACCGTAGGCGACGTCCTGGAAATCCACGACGCGCGCCAGGCCGGCCGCGACCATGCCGTGCACGGGCTCGGGCAGCGTGCGCGCGCGCTCGACCAGGGCGTCGAAGCCTGCGTCGCCGATCGGCTTCAGGTCGGGAAACTCTTTCCGGGTGGTATTGCCCGATGGCGCGGGCGTTGGCGACTTCAGCTCCGCCACGGCCGCGTCGTAGGCACGTCCGAAGGCACGCAGGCTCGCCTCGACGCCGACGCCCGTCTCGCGAATGGTCGCCTCGTAGGCGGCACGCGGGAACGGCAGGGCGCCTGGGGCCGCCAGGGCGCCGAACAACGCCGCCGAGATCACGCTCTCCGATTGCTCGGCGATGGCCGCCATGTCGAAGGCGAGGAACTGCTTGCTGGCCGCGCGCGCCGCTTCGTGGACCTTGGCGGGGTCGCCGGCGCCGTCGCCAGGCGCGATCTTCTCGCTGACCGCATAGGCGCGGTGCGACGAGGCGATCAGCGTCGTGCGGTCGGGCGACACCAGCCCGCGCTGCATGGCGCGACCCGCCTCCATCAGCTCGGCGCCGATCACGATGTCGACCTCGCCGGGCACCGGCATCAGCGACAAGACGGGACGGCGGCCCGAGCCGTCGGACTCTATCGCCTCGACATAGTAGATCGTGGCGCCCGTGCGCTGGGCAACGCCGGGCACCGAGGTCGATTGCACCAGCCAGCCCTGGCTCTCGATCAACGCCACGATCCAGTCGACCAGCACGCCGCCGCCCTGGCCGCCCATCGCCATCACCGCGATGGAGGTCGGCCGTCGCGTGTCGAGGGTTGGCGGGGAAAGAACCGCGTCCATGATCAGGCCAGCCGCAGCCGCCGCTTCGCGCGCAGGCGCTGGAAGAAGCCGATGACGGCGGCGCGCATGTGCGCCACCGCGCGGTCCCAGCCGGTGGGGTTGATGATGATGTCGGCGCGATAGAAGGACGGGCAGAGCACGGCGGCCTCCGCGACGTCGCCGCAATTGCCGCAGCCGACGCAGGAATTGTCGATCGCCGCGACCGGATCGTCCTTCAGCGGATCGGCGGTCTGCTTGACCGACAGCGACGGGCAGCCCGACAGCCGGATGCAGGCGTGGTCGCCGGTGCAGACGTCCTCGTCGACACCGAAGCGCTGGCGCACCATGCGTTGGCCGGCCTTCACCGCCTTGGCAAACAGCGGCCTTTCGCGGCGCTGCCGGTTCAGCATGCACTCCGATGCCGCCACGATCACCTTCGGCCCGGGCTCATTGCTGGTCAGCGCCTCCTTCAGCGTGTCGCGCATGCGGCCGACATCGTAGGTGCGATCGATCTGGCGCACCCAGTTGACGCCCATGCCCTTGACGGCGTCGGCGATGGCATGCCGCGTCGAACGAGACCGGTTGGCGGCCCGCGACGATAAAAGGTCCTGGCCGCCGGTCGCTGCGGAATAGTGATTGTCGACGACCAGCACCACGCCGTCGCTCTTGTTGAACACGGCGTTGCCGATGCCCGAGGTGAGCCCGTTGTGCCAGAAGCCGCCGTCGCCCATCACGGCGATGGACCGCTTGGCCGCCTTGACGTTGAAGGCGGAGGCCGAGGCCGGCCCCAGGCCGTAGCCCATGGTGGTCGTGCCGATGTTGAACGGCGGCATGATCGCGAACAGATGGCAGCCGATGTCGGCCGCGACGTGATGCGGTCCCAGCTCGCGCTCGACCAGCTTCATGGCGGCGAAGATCGGCCGTTCGGGGCAGCCGGTGCAGAAGCCCGGCGGACGCGGCGGCACGACCTCGGCCAGCGCACGCGCGTGCTTCTCTTCCAGGGCCGGCGGGGCGTTCGAGGCGCGCACGGCCGGCGCAAGCATGTCGGGAATCCATTGCCGCACGAAAGCGCCGATCGCCTCGCCCATGACCTGGGCGGTGTATTCGCCCGCCATGGGGAACAGGTCCTTGCCCGAGAGCGGCGTCGGGATGTTCGCCTGGCGCAGGATCTTGGCCAGCGCCTGCTCGATGAAGTCGGGCTGCCCCTCTTCCACCAGCAGCACCGCGCGCTTGTCGCGGCAGAAATCGGCGACCTCGTCCGGCACCAGCGGGTAGGTGACGTTCATCACATAGAGGGGGATGCGGCTGGTGCCCCAGACGTCGGCCAGGCCGAGCCCTTGCAGGGCACGCAGCACGCCGTTGTACATGCCGCCCTGCAGGATGATGCCGACGTCGCCGATGTCGCCCGGGACGAACTCGTTCAGCCGGCGCTCCTTGATGAACGTCACCGCGGCGGGCCAGCGCTTCTCGATCTTCTCCCTCTCATGAACGTAGGAGGCGGGCGGCAGGACGACGCGGCCAGTGTCGCGCCGCGGCGTCTCGAGCGCGTCCTTCACGCTCATCGCCGGCCGCTGGTTGGTCTTGGTGCGGAAGCTGCCGCGCACATGGCAGGCGCGGATGCGCACTTCCAGCATGACCGGCGTGTTCGACACCTCCGACAGTTCGAAGCCGGTCTCGACGGCGCGTACGATGCTTTCCAGATCGGGTCGGGGATCGAGCAGCCAGATCTGGGATTTCATCGCATAGGCGTGGCTGCGCTCTTGCATGATCGAGGAGCCCTCGCCGTAGTCCTCGCCGACGATGATCAGGGCACCACCGGTGACGCCGCCCGAGGCCAGGTTGGCCAGCGCATCCGACGCCACGTTGGTGCCGACCGGTGACTTGAAAGTGACGGCGCCGCGGATGGGATACATGACCGACGCCGCCAAGGTCGCCGCCGCGGTCGCCTCGCTGGCGCTGGTCTCGAAGTGGACGCCGAGGTCGGACAGGATGTCCTGCGCGTCGGACAGCACGTCCATCAGATGCGAGATCGGCGCACCCTGATATCCCGCGACGTAGCCCACGCCCGACTGCAGCAGGGCCTTGGTGATGGCGAGGATGCCCTCGCCGTGGAACTCCTGCCCGTCACCGAGCCTGAGGTCCTCTACCTCTTTCGCGAAGGATCGTTCAGCCATCGGGCGTCCCTCATCGCAATGGAGATATTTAAGGAGTGAAGCTTTTATCTGTCAATTGATAGCGGCCGGCCTTGACTATCCTTTTCGAGAAACTTTAGGATTGAAATATCTGGGCCCAATATCTCGAGTTGGGGGACGGGCTTTCAATGGCTCGACAGGAACTGGTCGATCGCAGCCGCAAAGGCGTGCGGCATATGGTCGGGAAGCGGCACGGTGCCGGCTTCGATCTCGATCAATTTGCTGCCGGCGATGCTGGCGGCGACGGTCAGCGCGTGCGGATGGGCGTGCGGATCGGCCATGGGCGCGATCACCAGGGTCGGGCAGCGCACCAGCGGCAGCCGCGGTTCCATCACGTAGCGGCCGACGACGCGATGGCCTTCGGCGGCGCGCGGACCGGCCTTCAATGCATCGACAATGAAGCGTTCGAGAAGATCGCCGCGGCCTTCCGGATAGAAGGGCTGCCGCCTCGCCCACAATTCCTGGAGATGCCGGCCGTCGACATGCGCGGAGACCTCGTCGATCACGCGCTTGCCAGGCTCCTTCGCCCGTCGCGCCGCATCGACGTAGGGGCAGGCCGACAGGACCAGCGCCTCGACCCGCTCGGGCCGCGACGCCGCCATTTCGACGGCGACGGCCGCCCCCGTGTGATGGCCCGCGACGACGGCTCGGGCATGCCCGAGCGCCGTCAGCACCTCGTGCGCAGCCGCCGCCCAGGCTTCGATGGAGTCCTCGCCGTCAGGCAGGGGCTGCGAATCGCCGAAGCCCACGGTGTCCATGGCGATGGCGCGATAGCGCGCCCCCAGGAGCGGCAGCACCTCGCGATATTCGTCCCACGATCTCGGCGTCTGGTGCAGCAGCAGGATCGGCCGTCCGGCGCCGCAGGCCGCCACGTGCACAAGGCCGGATTTGATGCGGACGAAAGAACGTTCGATCATCGTCACTACGGGGTAAGGGCTGAAAAAGGAGACTGCAATGAAGAATAGCATCGTGGCGGCGGTCGTCGCTGCTTCCATGGGTATCGCGACGGCCGCGCAGGCCGAGATCACGGTCGGGTTCATCACCTCGCAGAGCGGGCCGGGCTCGTCGATCGGCGTGCTCTACGACCGCGGCATGAAGGCGGCCATCGAGTACGCCAGCAGCGTCGGCGCCGAGAAGGTCAAGCTGATCCAGCTCGATGACGGCTCCGATCCGTCGACGGCGACGCGCAATGCGCGCAAGCTCGTCGAGGAGAGCAAGGTCGACCTGCTGATCGGCACCTCCACGGCGGCCTCGACCAGCGCCATGGTGCCGATCGCCAACGAGCTGAAAGTGCCGATGATCGCGATTTCGCCGATCAGCGTCGCGGCCAACGAGGCCGGCGATCGCTGGGCGATCGTCATGCCGCAGCCGCCCACCCTGATGGTCAAGGCGGTGGTCGACCGCATGAAGCGCGACGGCGTCAAGCAGTTCGCCTATATCGGCTTCTCCGACGCCTGGGGCGACCTTGTATACAACGGCGCGCAGAAGCCCGCCGAGGCCGATGGCCTGAAAATCCTCACCAACGAGCGCTATGCGCGCACCGACACGTCGGTGACCGGCCAGGTGCTGAAGATGATGGCGGCCAAGCCCGACGCCGTGCTGCTAGGCGGCGCCGCGACCCAGGGCGCGCTGCCGCCGCTGGCGCTGGCCGAGCGCGGCTACAAGGGCCCGTTGTACGGGACGCCGGCGCTGCTCAACACCGACTTCATCCGCGTCGGCGGCAAGTCGGTCGAGGGCGTACAGGTCTCGGCCGGACCGGTGATCGTGGCCGAGCAGCTGCCCGACACGCACTTCAGCAAGAAGATTTCTATGGACTTCCGCGCCGCCTACCAGAAGGCGAACGGCATGCCGACGTCGGACGGCTTCTCGGCCTACTCCTTCGACGCCTGGCTGGTGTTTTTGGACGCCGCCAAGCGGGCGATGGCAACGGGCGCCAAGCCCGGCACGCCCGAGTTCCGGGTGGCTCTCAAGAACGCGATCTTCAGCACCAAGGACCTCGTCGGCACGCATGCCATCTACAACTACAAGCCCTCCGACAGCTACGGCGTCGACGAGCGCTCGCTGGTGATGGTGCGGCTGGTCAACGGCCAGTGGAAGTATGAGCCCTGAGCTGATGGCCCTGAGCCGATGAACGGCGAGATCGCGGCGATCCTGGCGATGGACGGCATCGCCAGCGGGGCCATCTATGTTTTGATCGGCCTCGGCCTGGTGCTGATCTTCGCCGTGACGCGCGTGATCTTCGTGCCGTTCGGCGATATCGCCGCCTTCACCGCGCTCACGCTCGCCTCGCTGGAAACAGGAGGCCGACCGGGTACGGTCGGCCTCGTGGCCGTGCTCGCGGTCCTGGCGACGGCGGTCGAAGCGACCGCTCTCGCGAGGAATCGTGCATTTGATCGGCTGCCGCGCGCCCTTCTGTTCTATCTCGTCCTGCCGCTGATACCGGCGGTCGCGGTGTGGTTCGCGGCCGGCACGACCCTGTCGATGCCAATCAGGATCGTGCTGTCGCTGGCCCTCGTCCTGCCGATCGCGCCGTTGCTCGACCGCATCGTGTTCCGCCCGATTGCCGACGCCTCGGTCCTGCTGCTGCTCACCGTTGCGGTGGCGCTGCACTTTGCGCTGAGCGGGCTCGGCCTGATGTTCTTCGGCCCGGAAGGCGTGCGCACCAAGCCGCTGACCGACGCCGTGTTCGACGTCGCGGGCCTCATCGTCAACGGCCAGATGCTGCTGATCCTGGCTGCATCGATCGTCTTCTGCGGCCTGCTGTTCCTCTATTTCGAGTTCACCATCCAGGGCAAGGCGCTGCGCGCCACGGCGGTCAACCGCGTCGGTGCGCGCCTGGTCGGCATCCGGCCGACGTCGACCGGCACCATCGCCTATCTGCTGGCATCCTTGCTGGCCGGCATCTCGGGCGTGCTGATCGCGCCGGTGACGACGATCTTCTATGACTCGGGCTTCCTGCTCGGGCTGAAAGCCTTCGTCGGCGCCATCATCGGCGCCATGGTGAGCTATCCCGTGACGGCGCTGGGCGCGGTCATGGTCGGCCTGCTGGAGAGCTTCACCTCGTTCTGGCTCAGCGCCTACAAGGAAGTGCTGGTCTTCAGCCTGCTCATTCCCGTCCTGCTGTGGCGCTCGCTGAGCTTTGGCGGCAGCGAGGAGGAAGAGGCCGAGGAATGACGCGCCTTCAGTTTCACCTCGTCTCGGCTGCCGGGGTCCTGCTGCTGGCGCTCGCCCCGGCGCTGCTCAGCCCGTTCAGCATCACGCTGATGAACTTCATCGGCATCTATGCGCTGGCCGTGCTCGGTCTCGTGCTGCTGTCGGGCATCGGCGGCATGCTGTCGTTCGGCCAGGCGGCGTTCGTCGGCATCGCCGCCTACGCCACCGCCTGGCTCACCGTGAAAGCAGGCTACTCGCCGTGGATCGGGCTGGTCGTGGGCGTCGTGCTCACCGGGCTCGTTGCCGCCATCCTCGGCGCCGTGACCCTGCGGCTCGGCGGCCACTTCCTGTCGCTCAGCACCATCGCGTGGGGGCTCGCGACCTACTTCCTGTTCGGCAACGTGCCCATGCTGGGGCAGTACAACGGCATCAGCGAAATCCCGCCGATCTCCATCGGCGGTTACGCGCTCGCCAGCAGCAACAGCATCTACTATCTGATCTGGGTCTTCGTGATCGTGTCCCTGGCGCTGTCGGCCAACCTGCTCGATTCGCGCGAAGGCCGGGCGGTGCGCGCCCTGCGCGGCGGCCAGGTCATGACGGAGAGCCTGGGCATCAATCCGTTCCGCGTAAAGCTCATCACCTTCGTGATCGCGGCACTCCTGTCGGCGCTGTCGGGCTGGCTCTACGCCCACATGAGCCGCTTCGTCAGCCCCGCACCCTTCGACGTCAGTGTCGGCATCCTCTACCTCTTGATGGCGATGGTCGGCGGCATGGCCTACCTCTCGGGGGCGATCGTGGGGGCGGCCGTCGTCACCCTGCTCAAGAACAGCATCCAGGACTGGCTGCCGGTGATCTCGCCCGGCGCCTCGGGCCAGCTCGAAGTGATCGTGTTCTCGGTGCTGTTCATCCTGCTGCTGCAGCGGGCGCGCGCCGGCCTCGTGCCCTTCGCGCTGCGCTGGCTGCCGCGCGTGCAGCCGACGCCGCCCATCGCCTCCGGCTCGCTCGCGCATCGCCAGCAACCCGAGCGCGGCCAGCCGATCCTGAACGTCGCCGGCGCGACGCGCCGCTTCGGCGGCCTTGTAGCCGTCGACAATGTGAGCTTCGAGGTCAAGGCCGGCGAGATCCTGGGCCTGATCGGACCCAACGGTGCCGGCAAGACCACGATGTTCAACCTGATCACCGGCGCGCTGCCGCTGAACCAGGGCAAGATCAGCTTTTTAGGGCAGGACATCAGCCGCCGCGCCCAGCGCCAGATCGCCCGCGCCGGCATCGCCCGCACCTTCCAGCACGTGAAGCTGCGCAAGACCATGACCTTGCTCGATACCGTGCTGCTGGGCACCTACGGCCGCACCAGTTCCGGCTTCTTTGCCGGCGTGCTGAGGCTCGATCGCGCCGAGGAAGCGCGGGCACAGGCCGAGGCGATGCGTCAGCTGCAGCGCGTCGGCCTCGCCGACCGCGCCTTCGAGCTGGCCGGCAACCTGCCGCTCGGCAACCAGCGCCTGCTCGAGATCGCCCGCGCGCTGGCGGCCGATCCGGCGCTGCTGATGCTCGACGAACCTGCCGCCGGCCTCCGCGCGGGCGAAAAGGCCGAGCTCGCCCACCTTCTCGAAGCACTGCGGGCCGAGGGTCTCTCCATCCTGCTGGTCGAGCACGACATGGATTTCGTCATGGGCCTGGTCGACCGCACGGTGGTGATGGATTTCGGCGCCAAGCTCTGCGAGGGCACGCCCGCCGTGGTGCGCAGCGACCCGCGCGTCCAGGAAGCCTATCTCGGCGGAGTGGCGTAATGGCGCTGCTCACGATCGATCAGGTCAGCGTCGCCTACGACAAGGTCGAGGCGGTGCGCGGCGTGTCGCTCGCCATCGAGCCGGGACAGATCGTCACCGTCATCGGCCCCAACGGCGCGGGCAAGACGACGCTGCTGGGAGCGGCGATCGGCCTGCTGCCGTGGCGCGGCCGCATGTCGTTCGACGGCATCGACCTCCGACGGCTCGACGTCGAGGCGCGCATCGAGCGCGGCTTCTGCCTGGTGCCCGAGACGCGCGAGCTGTTCGGTGACCTCTCGGTGTCGGACAACCTTTTATTGGGTGGCTATTCGCGGCGCCGGGATTCGGCGGGGCTGAAGCAGTCGCTGGCCGACGTCTACAAGCGCTTCCCGCGCCTGGACGAACGGCGCAACCAGAAGGCCTCGACCCTGTCCGGCGGTGAGCGCCAGATGCTGGCGCTGGGCCGCGCCCTGATGGCCAAGCCGCGGCTCTTGATGCTCGACGAGCCGAGCCTGGGGCTGGCGCCGATCATCGTCCGCGAGGTCTTCAGGATCATCGCCTCGCTGCGCGAGCTCGGCGTGTCGATCCTGCTGGTCGAGCAGAACGCCCGCGCCGCCTTGGAAACGGCCGATTTCGGCTATGTGCTGGAGACCGGCGAGATCGTTCATTCCGGTGCTGCCGCTGATTTGATGCACGATCCGCGCGTCACCGCGAGCTATCTGGGCGGACACTGAAGCTGGAGAAGGAGAGCTGAGGTGAAGGTTGCTGTTCTCGGCGCCGGCCCCGCCGGCCTCTACTTCGCCATCTCGATGAAGCGCCGCAACCCCGCGCACGAGATCACCGTGTTCGAGCGCAACAAGCCGGACGACACGTTCGGCTGGGGCGTCGTGCTGTCGGCCGAGACCTTGGACAACCTCGCGGCCAACGACGCGGTGAGCGCCGCCTGGATCCGCGAATACTTCGCCTATTGGGACGACATCGCCGTCATCCACAAGGGCGTGCGGACCGTCTCGACCGGGCACGGCTTCTGCGGCATCGGCCGCAAGCGGCTGCTCCTGCTCTTGCAGCGGCGCGCCCGCGACCTTGGCATCGAGCTTAGCTTCGAGACCGAGATCGACGATCCCAAGCCGTTCATGGAAAGCCACGACCTGGTGATCGGCGCCGACGGGCTGAACTCGCGCGCGCGCTCGGCCTTCGCCGAGGTCTTCAAGCCCGACATCGACGTGCGCAAGTGCAAGTTCGTCTGGCTCGGCACCCGCCAGAAGTTCGACGACGCCTTCACCTTCATCTTCGAGGAGACCGAGCACGGCTGGGTATGGGCGCACGCCTACCAGTTCGAGACCGACACCGCGACCTTCGTCGTCGAATGCAGCGAGGAGACCTGGGCCAAGTGGGGTTTTGGCGACATGACGCGCGAACAGTCGATCGCGACCTGCGAGCGCATCTTCGCCAAGCATCTCGGCGGCCAGAGTTTGATATCCAATGCCGGCCACCTGCGCGGCTCGGCCTGGATCAACTTCCCGCGCGTGCTCTGCGAGCGCTGGTCGCACAAGAACCTCGCCTTGTTGGGCGACGCCTCGGCGAGCGCGCATTTCTCGATCGGCTCGGGCACCAAGCTGGCGCTCGAAAGCGCGGTCGCGCTCGCCGACTACCTCCATTCCGAGCAAGGCCTCGCGGCGGCTTTCGAGAAGTACGAAAGTGCGCGGCGCACCGAGGTGCTGCGGCTACAGTCGGCGGCGCGCAATTCACTGGAATGGTTCGAGGAGGTCGAGCGCTATCTCGACCTCGATCCCGTCCAGTTCAATTACTCGCTGCTGACCCGCTCGCAGCGCATCAGCCACGAGAACCTGCGGATGCGCGATCCGGAATGGCTGGGCGGCGCCGAGGCGTGGTTTCAGCGCCGTGCCGGCAACACCGACAACCTGCGGCGCGCGCCGATGTTCGCGCCGTTCCAGCTGCGTGATCTGAAACTCGAGAACCGAGTCGTCGTCTCGCCGATGGCGCAATACAAGGCGGTCGACGGCTGCCCGACCGACTGGCACTTCGCCCACTATGCCGAGCGTGCCAAGGGCGGCGCGGGCCTGGTCTATATCGAGATGACCTGTGTCAGTCCCGAGGGCCGCATCACGCCGGGCTGCACCGGCTTCTATGCGCCCGAGCACGAAGTCGCCTGGAAGCGCCTGGTCGATTTCGTGCATGCCGAGACCGAGGCCAAGATCTGCGCCCAGATCGGCCATTCCGGCGCCAAGGGATCGACGCAGCTCGGCTGGGAGCAGATCGACGCGCCGCTGGCCAAGGGCAACTGGCCGCTGATCTCGGCGTCCGACGTCGCCTGGTCGCCGGCGAACCAGGTGCCCAAGGCGATGGATCGCGCCGACATGGCGCGCATCAAGGAGCAGTTCGTTGCTTCCGCGGAGATGGCGGCGCGCTGTGGCTTCGACATGCTCGAAATCCACGCCGCGCACGGCTATCTCTTGTCGTCCTTCATCACGCCAATCACCAACCATCGCACCGACGAGTATGGCGGCTCGCTGGAGAACCGGCTGCGCTATCCCTTGGAAATCTTCCAGGCCGTGCGCGCGGTGTGGCCGGCACACAAGCCGATCTCCGTACGCATCTCGGCCAACGACTGGATGGGCGACGAGGGCGTGACGCCGGCCGAGGCCGTCGAGATTGCGCGGCTGCTGCAGGCGGCGGGCGTCGACATCTGTGACGTGTCGGCCGGCCAGACCTCGATCCGCGGCCGCCCCGTCTATGGCCGCATGTTCCAGACGCCGTTCTCCGACCGCATCCGCAACGAGACCGGCATGGCCACCATGGCGGTGGGCAATATCTACGAGCCCGACCACGTCAACTCGATCCTTCTGGCCGGCCGCGCCGATCTCGTCTGCCTGGCGCGGCCGCATCTCGCCGATCCCTACTGGACCCTGCATGCCGCGGTGCAGCTCGGCGACCGCGACGTGAAGTGGCCCGATCCTTATCTCAACGGACGTGATCAGCTCTATCGGCTGGCCGACCGCACCGCGACCATGGGGCTAAAAGTATGATTTTAGGCAAGCATGCGCTGGTGACGGGCGGTGGCACGGGCGTCGGGCGGGCGATCGCCCTGGCGCTGGCCGAAGCAGGCGTTTCCGTCACCATCTGCGGCCGCCGCAAGGCCAAGCTCGAGGCCGTGGCCAGCGAGAACGCTCGGATTTTCCCGATCGCGGCGGATGTCACCGACGAGGCCGCGATGTCGGGTCTCTATGCCGAGGCCGAGGAACTGCGCGGACCGTTCGACATCGTCGTCGCCAATGCCGGCGGGGCGGAAAGCAGCCCGGCGCATAAAACGTCGCTCGCCGACTGGCAGCGTGCGCTCGATCTCAATCTCACTGGATCGTTCCTGACCGTGAAGCCGGCGCTCGGCGGCATGATCAAGCGCAAGGCCGGCCGCATCGTCTTCGTCGCCTCGACGGCGGGGCTGAAGGGCTACGCCTATGTCGCGCCCTACGTGGCGGCCAAGCACGGCGTCGTCGGCCTGATGCGGGCGCTCGCGACCGAGACGGTGAAGTCGGGCGTCACCGTCAACGCCGTATGCCCGGGTTTCGTCGAGACCGACATGCTGGAGGAATCCGTCCAGCGCATCGTGCGCACGACCGGCCGCACCGTCGAGCAGGCGCGGACAAGCCTCGCCAGCACCAATCCGCAGGGTCGCTTCATCCAGCCGAAGGAGGTCGCGGCTGCCGTGCTGTGGCTGTGCAGCGAGGCGGCGGGCTCAGTCACTGGCCAGGCACTGTCGCTGTCGGGAGGCGAGACGTGGTAAGCGGACCGGTCTCCGCCTCCAAAGAGAAGCTCCGGCTGTGGATCCGCCTCTTGCGCGCCTCGCGCATCATCGAGGGCGAGCTGCGCGAGCGGCTGAGCACGGAGTTCGACACCACCTTGCCACGCTTCGACGTCATGGCCGCGCTCTACCGCACGCCGGACGGCATGCTGATGAGCGACCTGTCGCGCTTCCTGCTGGTTAGTAACGGCAACGTCACCGGCATCGTCGACCGGCTTGTGTCGGAAGGCCTGGTGCAGCGTGGCCAGCGCAACGGCGATCGCCGTACGTCGATCGTGCAACTGACGAAGACGGGCAAGGATACGTTTCGCACCATGGCGGCCGCCCACGAACGCTGGGTCGGCGAGCTGCTGGCTGACGTCACCAAGAGCGACGCGCGACAGCTCACGTCGATGCTGAAGGGCTTTCGCAGCAATTGGGAGGGACGGGAATGACCAAGATGGCGGGCTTCCGGCCCAAGCATTTCCTCTGGCAGGTCGAGGGCAAGGTGGCGCGCATCCAGCTCGACCGGCCGGAGCGCAAGAACCCCCTCACCTTCGACTCCTATGCCGAGCTGCGCGATACTTTCCGCGAGCTGCGCTACGCCGAGGACGTTGACGTGGTGGTATTCCTGCCCAACGGCGGCAATTTCTGCTCGGGCGGCGATGTGCACGACATCATCGGGCCACTGGTTGCCATGGAGATGAAGGAGCTGCTCAACTTCACGCGCATGACCGGCGACCTCGTGAAGGCAATGCTCAACTGCGGCAAGCCGATCATCACCGCCGTCGACGGTGTCGCCGTGGGCGCCGGCGCGATCATCGTCATGGCCTCCGACATCCGCATTGCGACGCCCGAGGCCAAGACCGCCTTCCTGTTCACGCGCGTCGGCCTCGCCGGCTGCGACATGGGTGCCTGCGCGATCCTGCCCCGCATCATCGGCCAGGGCCGCGCCGCCGAGCTTCTTTATACCGGCCGCAGCATGTCGGCGGCCGAGGGCGAGCGCTGGGGTTTCTATAATCGACTGGTCGAAGCCAGGGCGCTGGAAGCCGACGCGCTCGACATGGCCCGGCGCATCGCCTCCGGTCCCACCTTCGCGCACGGCATCACCAAGACCCAGCTGAACCAGGAATGGTCGATGGGGCTCGACCAGGCCATCGAGGCGGAAGCCCAGGCGCAGGCGATCTGCATGCAGACCCGCGACTTCGAGCGCGCCTACCGCGCCTTCGTCGACAAGAAGACGCCGGTGTTCGAAGGGACCTGACGATGCTGGGACCGAGCGCACATATCGACACCTTCAGCCGCGACAACCTTCCGCCTGCGGTGCAGTTGCCGGACTTCAACCTGGCGGGCTTCGACTATCCCGAGCGGCTGAACGTCGCCGTCGAGCTCACCGACCGCATGGTCCAGAAGGGTTTTGGCGACAACACCGCGCTGATCGGCAACGGCCGGCGCCGGACCTATAAGGAGCTGACCGACTGGACCAACCGGCTGGCGCGCGCCCTGGTCGAGAATTACGGCGTGCGGCCGGGCAACCGCGTGCTGGTCCGCGCGGCCAACAATCCGGCCATGGTCGCCTGCTGGCTGGCGGCGACCAAGGCGGGCGCCGTCGTCGTCAACACCATGCCCATGCTGCGGGCGGGCGAACTGGGGCAGATCGTCGACAAGGCCAGGATCGCACTGGCGCTCTGCGACACGAGGCTGATGGACGAGTTGGTGGCCTGCGCCAAGGACAACCGGTTCCTCGAGCAGGTCGTGGGCTTCGACGGCACGGCCAACCACGACGCCGAGCTCGACCGCATCGCCCTCACCAAACCGGTGCGCTTCGAGGCCGTCGCCACCGGCCGCGACGACGTGGCTCTGCTGGGCTTCACCTCGGGCACGACCGGGGTGCCCAAGGCCACCATGCACTTCCATCGCGACCTGCTGATCATTGCCGACGGCTACGCCAAGGACGTGCTGGGCGTGACGCCGGACGACGTCTTCGTAGGCTCGCCACCGCTTGCCTTCACCTTCGGCCTGGGTGGCCTTGCGATCTTCCCCCTGCGCTTCGGCGCGGCGGCGACGCTACTGGAGAATGCCTCGCCCGCGAACATGGTCGAGATTATCGAAACCTATCGCGCCACCATCAGCTTCACCGCACCCACGGCCTACCGCGCCATGCTCACGGCCATGGACGCGGGCCGGGATCTCTCCTCGCTGCGCATCGCCGTCTCGGCCGGCGAGACCCTGCCGGCACCGGTGTTCAACGACTGGCTCGCCAAGACCGGCAAGCCGATCCTGGACGGCATCGGCGCCACCGAGATGCTGCACATCTTCATCTCCAACCGTCTCGATGACCTGGCGCCAGGCTCGACCGGCAAGCCGGTGCACGGCTACGAAGCCCGGGTCGTCGACGAGAACATGAAGGAGGTGCCGCGCGGCACGGTGGGACGGCTCGCCGTGCGCGGCCCGACCGGCTGCCGCTATCTCGCCGACGAGCGCCAGCGCAGTTACGTGCGCGACGGCTGGAATCTCACCGGCGATTCCTTCGTGCAGGACGAGGCCGGCTACTTCCACTTCGCCGCGCGGTCTGACGACATGATCATCTCGGCCGGCTACAACATCGCTGGCCCCGAAGTGGAGGCCGCGTTGCTGACCCATGCCGACGTGCTCGAATGCGCGGTGATCGGCGTTGCCGATGCCGAGCGCGGCCAGATCGTGCAAGCGCATATCGTATTGGCCGAAGGCGTCGTGCCGGACACCGATACTGCCAAACGCCTGCAGGATCACGTCAAGGCAACGATCGCGCCCTACAAGTATCCGCGCTCGGTGAAGTTCACGCCCAACCTGCCGAAGACCCAGACGGGCAAGATCCAGCGCTTTCTGTTGAGGAAATCATGACGACGCACACGATCCTGCAGCCGGCCGGCTGGGCAAAACCCAAGGGCTATGCCAACGGCGTCGCGGCCCAAGGCCGCTTCGTCTTCGTCGGCGGGCAGATCGGCTGGAACGGCCAGTGCCGGTTCGAGACCGACGATCTTACAGGCCAGGTCCGCCAGACCCTTCGGAACGTCGTCGACGTGCTGGCCGAGGCCGGTGCCAGGCCCGAGCACGTCACGTCGATGACGTGGTATCTCACCAACAAGAAGGATTACCTCGGCAACTTGGAAGGCATCGGCAAGGCCTACCGCGAGGTCATGGGGCGCAATTTCCCGGCGATGGCCGTGGTCGAGGTGACGGCCCTGGTCGAGGACCGCGCCAAGGTCGAGATCCAGGCCATGGCCGTCGTCCCGGCCTGATTAGTTAGTCGTCGCAGCGCGCCGCCGCGTGCTCGGCGGCAGTGGTCGCCTCGGCGACCGCCTGGGTCAGCCGGCCGCCATAGCCTGAGCGCACGGCGCCGACGGCGAATATGCCTCGCGAAGCCGTCTCGAAGTGGGCATCGGTGACGACGAAGCCACGCTCGTCGCGGGCGACGTCGGGTGGCAGCAAGCCGGCATTGGGCGCCAACCCGACGAACACGAACAAGCCATTGCAGGCGACGACCTCGTCGTTCCCTGCCTCGTTGTCACGCACGCGCACGCCTTCGACGCCCTTGTCGCCCAAAACTTCGACGATCTCGCTCGCCCAGCGCAGCTTGAAGCGTTCGTCGTCGGCGACGCGCGATACATAGCTGCGCCGCGCGCGGAACATCTCGCTGCGCGTGACGATGGTGACTGAGCGCGCGAACTCGGCCAGATGGATCGCTTCCGACAGGGCGGCATCGCCGCCGCCTGCCACCACCACCTCGGCGTCGCGGTAGAGGCCCCCGTCGCACCAGGCGCATTGCGACACGCCGCGGCCGGCGAGCCGTTCGGCGCCCGGCGCGTCGAGCATGCGCAGCGAAGCGCCCGTGGCCACGATCACCTGCTTGGTCCGCCACGTGCCGTCCGGACCACTCAGCGTTTTGGCTTGGATTGAGTCGATGCGCGACGGCACCAATGAGACGCCGAGCTCCTCGTTGCGGCCGAGCAGGCCTGCCGCAAGCTCGGCGCCGCCTACCGCGCCGGCAGCCGGCCAGCCGTCGAGCGCACCCACGTTCATCACCAGGCCGCCCGGCATGCCGTCGGCGATGAAGTGGCCCACCGAGACGCCGGCCAGCGCCGCGTGATGGGCGGCCGTGAGACCGGCGATGCCGCCGCCGATCACCGCGATGTCGAAACTCGCCACGTATCTACTCCTTACTTCTGGCTCTTTTGAATTTTGAGTGGGTTATGCCGGCTGTGGGTTGAGTCTTGAGAAGTCGAGCTTTCCGGCAATGAGGAAGAGCACGGTGCGCATGGTGGTGAATCGTGTATAGCCGCGAGCCTTACGTT
>JAKFVH010000150.1 GCA_021732285.1 Reyranella sp.
CTGCAGCCAGCGCTCGATCTCGGCTCGGTCGCTCGCACTGACCGTCAAGGCAGGCACGCTCAAAGGCATGCGATACAATGTCATGCAACCGACGATTTGTCCATCTATTTGTCGGACACTACACTAGCTGGTCCACTCGCCGCCCGCCGACGTAGAACGATCGAGCGGGAGACGCACATGAAACAACCGAGCACGGAATGGCGCGAGCAGGTCGCGCCGGATGAAGCGGCGCACCTCGTGCGCGTCGCCAAGGTCATCGGCGACCTGCAGCGCACCCGGTCCAAAAAGTTCGGCCCGGGCCGCGCCCTGCATCGCAAGCAGCTTCTGGCCGCCACGGGCACGCTAGAAGTGTTCGCCGGCCTGCCGGACCACGCCCGGCACGGCCTGTTCGCCACGCCCGGCCGGCACCGGGCGCTGGTGCGCCTGTCGAACGGTGGGCCTGACGTCCAGGGTGACCGGGTGCCCGACATCCGCGGCTTCGCCCTGAAGATTTTAGACATCTCGGGCGAATCGGCGTTCGGCGGCACGACCGACCATCAGGACTTCCTGATGATCAACCAGGATCGCACGCCCGGCGCCAACAGCCGCGAGTTCATCGACTTCATGGAGGCCGCGACCCCGGGGCCGTTGTCTGGCCTCCTGCATCTCTTCAAGGCGCACGGGCTGGGCGGCGGGCTGAGCCGGCTAAAAGATCTGTTCAGCATGCTGAGCAAGAAATTCGACGGCTTCGCCGCCGAGCGCTTCAACACGGTGGCGCCGATCTGCTGCGGGCCTTACGCCGTGCGGGTGCGCCTGGCACCCGCGGGCAACCCGCCGCCCAGCGGGCGCTCCAAGGACATCGTCGCCGACATGCGCGAGCGGCTGGCCGTCGGCAGCCTCGCCTATGACCTCGAATTGCAGTTCTTCGTCGACGAGGCGACGACGCCTATCGAGGATGCGTCCGTGGCCTGGCCCGAGGCCGAGACGCCCATCGTCACGGTCGGGCGCCTGGTCCTGCCACAGCAAGGCGTCGATGCCGTGGCAGCCGAAGCCGAGGCCGCCCGCTTCGATCCCTGGAGCGGGCTTTTGGCCCATCGCCCGCTGGGCGAGGTCATGCGGGCGCGCAAGGTCGCCTACTTCGAGAGCCAGAAGGGCCGCAACGCGGCCTGATCAGCTGAGGTTGTCGACGTCGTTGCGCAGTTCTCGCCCGGCGCGGAAGCGCGCGAGATTGTCGAGGAAGATGTCGAAGATCGCCTCGTTCTGGCCGAGCGAATGGCTGGCCGTGTGCGGCGAGATCAGCACGTTGGGCATGTCCCACAGCGGCGACGCCGGATCGAGCGGCTCGCGCTCGAACACGTCGAGATAGGCGCCGGCCAGCCGGCCGCTCTGCAGGGCCTCGATCACGTCCTTCTCGACCGCGATCTCGCCGCGCGAGACATTGATGAAATGCGAACCCATGGGCATCGCCGCGAACGCTGCCGCGTTGGCGATGCCGCGCGTCACCGCCGAGGCCGGGCAGCACAGGATCAGCCAGTCCGCCTTGGGCATGACTTCTAGCAATTGGCCGTAGGCAATGGTCCGGTCGCAGGGCGCGACAGGCTCGGCCGTGCGTCGGACGCCGACCACGCTCATGCCCAGCATCTTGAGCAGCGCGGCGATGTTCCGGCCGATCGGGCCCAGGCCGACGACCACCGCGCACTGGCCTTTCAGGTCGCGCGGCGAGCGCTCGCCGATACGCGGCTCCCAGGCATGCCGGCGCTGGGCGTCGGCCAGCAACGGGAAGCGCCGGTTGACGGCGATCACCGCCCCCAGGACGCTGTGCGACACCGTCACCGCCGTGGCGCCCGACGCCGTGGTCACCTTCACGCCGCGGTCGCGCAATTCGCGATAGATCGGCCGTTCGGCGCCGGCCGGATGGATTTGCAGCCAGCGCAGCTTCGGCGACTTGCGCAGCACCGCCTCGAAGCCGCGCAGCTCCGGCGTCTGGTTGTCCTTGCTCGACCGCCCGGTGACCTCGCGGGTCATGAAGGCAATGTCGATGGTGCTGGGACCGTCGGCGGCCAGGGCCTGCTCGGCGGTCACGAACGAGAGGCCGGCGTCGGCTGCAGCGATGCGCGAGCCCCAGGTACGCAGGGCGAAGTCGGAAAGCAGGAGCTTCATTGCCCTCGCACTATACCGACCGCGCCTCGACCACCGCATCCTCGATGTGCCGGCGATAGCGGACCTGCGGGCGGCGCGCGCCGGCGGCCAGCAGGGCGTGCCGCACGGCGGGCGTGGCGCCGGTGACGAACACCCGCACCTTGTGGCGGCCGGCCTTGCGGGCGATGGCGGCGATGGCGTTGGCAGCCGTCGAATCGACGAACGGCACGGCGGAGAAATCGACGACCAGGGCCTTGTGCTGGTCGGCGATGCGGTCGAGCACCGCGTTCAGGATCGACGCCGTGCCAAAGAAGAAGGCGCCGGACAGGCGATAGACCACGACCTCCTCGTCGGTCGCGAGCTTCGGGTCATAGGGTGCACGCGGGTCGGCCGCGTCGGGCCGGTCGGCCATCGCCTCGATGCCGGTGGCGCCCGCCATGCGGCGGATGAACAGCACGGCGCCGAGCGCAAAGCCCACGACGATGCCTTCGGTGAGATCGCGGAACACCGTCAGCAGGAAGGTGGCCAGCAGCACCACCGCATCGCCGCGCGAGGTGCGCAGCAGGGTTATAAACTCGTACTTCTCCGCCATGTTCCAGGCGACCACGACCAGCACGCCGGCGAGCGCGGCGAGCGGGACATAGGCAAAAAGCGGTGCGGCCAGCAGCATGAACAGCAGCAGGAACGCTGCATGCATCATGCCGGCGATCGGCCCACGCGCGCCGGCGCGCACGTTGGTGGCGGTGCGGGCGATCGTGCCGGTGGCCGGCAGGCCGCCGAACAGCGACGCGCCGACATTGGCGGCACCCTGGGCCAAAAGCTCGCAGTTCGAGCGATGGCGGCGGCCGGTCATGCCGTCGGCCACCACCGCGGACAGAAGCGATTCGATGGCGCCCAGCAGGGCAAAGGCCACGGCATCGGGCAACACCGCCTGGACCTTCTCCAGCGAGAAAGCCGGCAGCTGCGGCGACGGCAGCAGCGAAGGGATGCCGCCGAAACGGCTGCCGATGGTCTCGACCGGCAGCGCGAAGGCGAAGGTCGCGATGGCGGCGACGGCGACGGCGATCAGCATGCCGGGCCAATGCGGCCTGAGCTTCTTGGTCCCGACGATCAACCCGATGGTCAGCAGTGACAGCGCCACCGCGGCCGGGTTGATCGTGTCGAGCGACCGCGCCAGCGTCTCGACCTTGGCGACGAAGGCGGCGGGCTCCTTGCCGTCGAGCCTGAGCCCCAGCAGGTCTTTTAGCTGGCTCGCGAAGATGATGACGGCGATGCCCGCGGTGAATCCAACCGTCACCGGATAGGGAATGAACTTGATGAAGGTGCCGAGCCGCAGCAGGCCCGCCAGCGCGAGGAAGACGCCGGCCATCATGGTCGCCAGCACGACGCCATCGATGCCGTGACGATCGACCGCCGACGCCACCAGGACGATGAAGGCGCCGGCCGGACCGCCGACCTGGAAGCGGCTGCCGCCCAACGCAGAGATCAGGAAACCGCCAATGATGGCCGTGAACAGCCCGCGCTCGGGCGTGGCGCCCGAGGCGATGGCGATCGCCATGGACAGGGGTAGCGCCACGATCGCGACCGTGAGCCCCGCCATCGCGTCGGCGCGCAGCGCAGCAAGCCCATAGCCTTCGCGCAGCACCGTCACGAGCTTCGGCATGTACAGCTCGGCGAAGCTCGGGCGCACCATCAATGGGCTGGAGGAAGTGTCTAACGCCATTTAACGAAATAATTGTGTGCAATTGGGGTTTTACCATGCCGGACCGCTCTTCGTCACGAAGCAAGAATCGCGCTCGGTGGCTCAGCGGTTCTTTCCCGTGCAATAGTCCTCGCAAGGTCCCCACCCGGCTTCAAAAAAGGGACCTGGGAGGAAAATCGATGCAACGCAGAACCCTGCTCGGCGGGCTCGCCGCCACGTCCACTCTTGCCGCTCCTTTCGCCGTGCGCGGCCAGACGCCGCTGACGCTGAACGGCGCCGTCCAGTTCAACGACGACCACGCCTTCAACAAGGCGCTGCTGAAGTTCGAGGAGCTGGTGAAGAAATACTATGGCAAGCCGATCAACTTCGTGCTTCACCGCAATTCCTCGCTTGGCCTCGAGAAGCAGTATTTCGAGTACATGGCGCAGGGCAAGGCGGTCGACTACGGCATCGTCTCGCCGGCCCACATGTCGACCTTCTCCAAGGCCGCACCCTTCATCGACGCGCCGTTCCTGTTCCGTGACCTGCCGCACTGGAACAAGGTCTTGGACGCCGACCTCCTGAAGCCGGTGGCCGACGAGATCGCGCAGAAGGCCGACGTCATGCTGATCGGCTATGCCGGCGGCGGCGTACGCAACATCTTCATCAACAAGCCGATGAGCACCTTGGCCGAGATCAAGGGCCTGAAGGTGCGCGTGCAAGGTGCGCCGATCTGGTCGAAAACCTTCGCCGCGGCCGGCATGGCGCCGACCGTCATCGCCTACAACGAGGTCTACAACGCCATCCAGAACAACGTGATCTCCGCAGGAGAGAACGAGGCGGCGGGCGTGGAGACCATGAAGTTCTACGAGGTCGCACCCAATCTCGCGATGACCGAGCACGCCATCACCATCCGGCCAATCTGCTTCTCCGGCAAGACCTTCAAGAGCCTGCCGAAGGACCTGCAGGACGCAGTCCTCAAGGCCGGCAAGGAAGCGGGCGCCTACGGCCGGCAGGTCGAAAGCTCCGAGGACGAGCAGAAGCTGGTGGCGCTCGAGAAGGCCGGCAAGCTGAAGCGCATCCCGTTCAAGGACCGCGCCGAGATGAAGAAGCTCGTCGATCCGGTCATGGCGGCCTACGCCAAGGAGATCGGCGCCGACGTCATCTTCACCAAGATCGTCGAATTGAAGTGATCCGAGGCGCGTAGCGGGCACCGGGCCTGCTACGCGTTTTCAGCCTCCTCTTCCCCGGCATTCCTCCTGCCACGGTTCCCATGCCTTCTCCTGATGCTTCGCCGGCTGGCCTCTGGCGCCGGTTCACCGCCCTCTATGCCCGGTTCCTGACCTTCCTGCTGGCGATGTCGGTGGCGATCCTGGTCATCCCCGTCACCCTGCAGATCATCTCGCGCTACACCGCGCTCATTCCCTCCTACATCTGGACCGAGGAGATGGCGCGCTTCCTGTTCATCTGGATGGTGCTGATCGGCGCCATGGTAGGCGTGCGCGAAAGCAGCCATTTCGAGTGCGATGTCTGGCCGACCCTGTCGCGCCGCGGCGAAGCGGCCGTGCGCATCGTGGCGCGGCTCGGCACCTTGGCGCTGGCCCTGGTCTTCGTCTGGGCCGGTACCGAGTTCACGCGCTTCGCCTGGTATCGCACCTCCGAGCTGGCCGAGCTGCCGCTGTGGATGATCCACATTGCCTGGCCGGTGGCCGGCGTCACCTGGATCGTCTTCCTGGGTGAGCAGTTTTATGACGAAGCGCGCATCCTGCTCGGCGGGAGCGAGGCATGAGCGGCTCGCTGTTCTCCTCGGGCGAGGCCGCCGCCATCCTGTTCGGCGTCTTCTTCATGCTGCTGGTACTGCGCGTGCCGGTCGCCATGGCGCTTGGGCTCTCCTGCCTGCCGCTCGCCTTCCTCGAGCCTCGCCTCGGCACGATGATGATCGTCCAGGAGACATTCAACGCCTACAACACCTTCATCCTGCTGGCGGTGCCGTTCTTCCTGCTGACGGCCAACCTGATGAGCGTGGGCGGCATCACCGACCGCCTGGTGGCGCTCTCACGAGCCCTGGTCGGCAGCTGGCCGGGCTCGCTTGCCCAGATCAACGTCGTGCTGTCGGTGTTCTTCGCCGGCATCTCCGGCTCCTCGACCGCCGATGCCGCGAGCCAGAGCAAGATCTTCATCGATGCCCAGACCAAGGAGGGCTACGACCTCTCCTTCTCGATTGCCATTACAGCGGTGTCGGCGGTGCTGGCCGTCATCATCCCGCCCTCGATCCTGATGATCGTGTGGGGCGGCCTGATCTCGACCTCGATCGGCGCGCTCTATCTCGCCGGCGTCGTGCCCGGACTGCTGATTGCCGGTGCGCAGATGGCGACGGTGCATGTCTATGCCGTGCGTCGCGGCTATCCGACCTATCCGCGCGAAACCTTCCGCCAGCTCCTGTGCTCGATCTGGGTGTCGCTGCCCGCCCTGATGACGCCGGTGATCATCGTCGGCGGCATCCTGCTCGGCTGGTTCACCGCCACCGAATCGGCCTGCGTGGCCGTGCTCTATTCGGCGGTGCTGTCGATCGTGGCCTACCGCGCCATGGGCATGAAGGAGCTGTACAACGCGCTGCTCGACACCGGCCGGCTGGCGGCGGTGGCGCTGTTCTGCGTCGGCACGGCCTCGGCCTTCGGCTGGCTGCTGGCCTACTACCGCATCCCGCAGGAGCTTCTGGCCAATGTCACGGCCTGGGGCCTGGGTCCGATCGGCGTCGGCTTCTTCATCGCCTTCGTGTTCCTGGTGGTCGGCTGCTTCCTCGATGCCATCCCGGCGATCGTCATCGTCGGCACAGTGCTGGAGCCGCTCGCCAAGTCAGTCGACATGAACCCGGTGCACTTTGCCATCGTGTCGATCGTGGCGCTCGCCTTCGGCCTGGTGACGCCGCCCTACGGGCTCTGCCTGATGATCTCCTGCGCCGTTGCGGGCGTTCGGCTGCGCTATGCGCTCAAGGACACGATGATCATGCTGGTGCCGATGATCCTGGTGCTGGCGGCGATGATCGTCTGGCCGGACATCGCGCTCTTCCTGCCGCGGCTGATCGCGCCGGATCTGATGAAGTAGATCTTCCTCCCCAGCGAAGCTGGGGAGGTGTCAGCGTCTTACGCTGACGGAGGGGTCATGGGTTCCACCACTGATGCTCATGACCCCTCCGCCCGCTACGCGGGCACCTCCCCACGCAGAGCGTGGGGAGGAAGAGCTACGGCAGATTGCGCGCCCGCTCGTACGCCGCGGTGAAATTTGGCGGCGTGTCGGCACGGCAAGGCAAAGCGCGCTTGGGCTCGGGATCTTCGATGAAGACGTCGCGCAAGCGTGCCGCACACGGATCCTGGACGACCACCCCGTGGCCCTGGGCGCGGAACACGACATGGCGTGACGATGACAAGTGCCGGGCGGCCTCGCGGCCCCAGGCCGGCGGCGTCAGCCAGTCGAAGGTGCCGCTCAAGAGCAGCGTCGGCGTCGCCGCCTTGACCGGCTGACGTTCTGCAGCGGGCGCCGGCGCCACGCGCCAAACCGGGCAGAAGGCAGGCGACTTGCTGGTCTTGGCGGTGAGACCATAGACGCCGCTCGCCTCGATCTGCTTGCGCCGCGCCGCGCGATCGACGGCGGCCCAGGTCTCGCGGCATTCGATGCTGTTGTAGAGCCCGTCGAACTGCTGGGCGTTCTGCTCCAAAAGGCCGCCGTCGTTGCTCTCCAGGTCCTCGGCGAACATCTTCAGCAGCCGGAGGTCGTTGCGCTGAATGGCGGCGACGGTCTCGGGGATCAGCGCCGCCTCGCCCTCGCGCATCATGTGCAGCAGCACCATCAGGAGCTTGGGCCCATCGAGCTTCACCGATTGCGGGCCGTCCTCGAGTTGCAGCTTCAGTTCCAGGGGATTGCCCTGCGCCGCCTCGATCGAGCTTTCAACGTTGCCGCGCAGGTTCGGATGCCGCTCGCGGCACAGCGTGTCGTTGGCGCAGTCGGTGTAGAGCTGCTCGAAGGCGCGGCGCACGATCTCGGGCTCGTTCTGCTCGCCGTTGACCTGCGGCGGGTAGACGCCGTCGAGCACGGCGGCGCGCACCAGGTTGGGATAGCGCCGCATCACCTCGAGCGCCCAGCGCGTGCCGTAGGAGACGCCGTAGATGTTGATGCGGGGCAGCGTCATGGCAGCGGCGAGATCGGCCACGTCGTCGGCCAGCGCCGGCGTGGTGTACATGCCGAGATCGATCTTGCGCCGCTCGAGCCCGGAGCGGCAACGGGTCAGGATCTCGCGCTCCTGCTCCTCGGTCACCGCGCGGCGCCGCGCCTTGGCGGGCTCGCTGGTGCGCGGATCGAAGCAGTCGAGATTGGGCGTGGCGCCGCCCGCGCCGCGCTGGCTCAGGATGACGACGTCACGCTTGCGGCGGATGTTGGCGGTCTCGTTCCACCAATCGCCCTCGGCCAGCGCATCGGCACCAGGCGACGAGGCGATCAGCGGCGCGTCGCCCGGGCCGCCGGAGAGATAGATCATGGGCTCGGCGCCTGCCGTGCGCTTGGCCTTCAGCACCGCCACTTTCAGGCGCACCTCGCGGCCCTCGGGCTGCTCGCGATTCTCCGGCACGATCAGCACGAAGCATTCGACGCGATCGCCGCGCGGCGGCTTGAAGGTGCAGCGCTCGCGCTCCAGCCGAGGCGCGGCAAATGCGCTTCCTGCCAAAATGAACAGGAATACTGCCAAGCCGCCTCGCCAGCACAGTCGGGCCATGGACAATTTGTGCCACATCGTGGCTTGTGACGGCATGAAGTAATTCTATGGAAAGACCCAAGGCGAACGCCTTGTCAGCCCCCTCCCTCGACCGCAAGTTGCCCTAATGACCTCCCGTTCCTATTGGACCGCCGTTTGGTGCGGTTTCCTCGTCCTCACCATCGGTCTGGGCGTCCGCCAGAGCTTCGGCATCTTCCTGAAACCCGTGTCAGCCGAGCTGCATGTCGGACGCGAGTTGTTCTCCTTCGGCACCGCGCTTTCCATGCTGCTGATGGGCGCCGTGGCGCCCTTGTCGGGCCGGCTGGCCGACCGCTTCGGCTCGGCCTGGACCATCGCCGGCGGCGGCGTGGTCTATGTGCTGGGCATGGTCGTGACCGCCGTCATGCATGACGGCTTCATGCTGATCCTGGGCAACATCCTGGTCGGCGTCGGCCTGTCGGCGGCCTCGTTCGGCCCCGTCCTGGGCGTCGTCCTGCGCGTGGCGCCGCCTGCGAAGCAGGCGCTGGCGGTCGGCATCTGCTCGGCCGGCGGCTCGTTCGGCCAGTTCTTCATCGTGCCGCTCGCAGCCGTGCTGCAGAACTGGTTCGGCGACTGGCGGCCGACCATGTGGGCGCTGACGGCCATTGCCGTGGTCATGATCTTCCTGGCCGTTGGACTGAACGACAGCCGCGAGATCGCCGCCAACCGCAAGGCCGCCGGCGGCCGCCAGACCACCGGCGAGGCGCTGGCCGAGGCGTTCGGCCAGAGGAGCTACGTGCTGCTGGTGATCGGCTATTTCGTCTGCGGCTTCCATGTCGCCTTCGTCGGCGGCCATCTGCCGGCTTACATCTCCGACAAGGGCATCGGGCTCTCGCTGTTCGGCATAGAGCTGTCGCCTGCAGAGCTGGGTGGCTGGGCGATCGGCATGGTCGGCCTGTTCAACATCGCCGGCGCCATCATCTGGAGTGCGCTCGGCGCGCAGCACAAGCGCAAGAACCTTTTAGCGCTGCTCTATCTCCTGCGCTCGCTGGTCTTCCTGGGCTTCGTGCTGGCGCCCTTGTCGGCGGCCTCGGTGCTGATCTTTGCCGCGGCGCTCGGCTTCCTGTGGCTGGGCACCGTGCCGCTCACCACGGCGCTGGTCGGCTTCATCTTCGGGCCGGTCCATCTCACCATGCTGAACGGCATCGTCTTCTTCGGCCATCAGGTCGGCAGCTTCTTCGGCGGCTGGGGCGGCGGGCGCCTGTTCGACCTGCAGGGCAACTACGACATGATGTGGTGGATCTCGATCGCGCTCGGCATCATCTCCGCCCTGCTGCACTGGCCGATCGTCGAGGAGCGGCTCACGCGGCCCGCCGCGGTGCCGCAGCCGGCATGATCCCCCACTCCAAGCTGGACGGCTGGCGCTCCGCGGCTCTGTGGGGCGCCGGCGCGCTGGTCGTCGCCACGATCGCGGTGTCGTTCGTGATGTGGGGGCTGAACGGGCCCGCGTACCTGGTCGACCTGATCGCGGCGTATTGTTTTTAGCTTGAGCTTTCCTCCCCAGCGAAGCTGGGGAGGTGGCGCCGTCATACGGCGACGGAGGGGTCATGAGCACCACCGTTGATGCTCATGACCCCTCCGCCCCTTCGGGGCACCTCCCCACGCGAAGCGTGGGGCGGAATGATCAGAGGACGAACTTGCTGAGATCCGCGTTCTTCGCCAGCTCGCCGACCTTCTCGCGCACGTAGGCCGCGTCGATCTCGACCTTCCGGCCGGGGCTGTCGGAGGCGGTGAAGCTGATCTCCTCCAGAAGCTTCTCCATCACCGTGTGCAGGCGGCGCGCGCCGATGTTCTCGACCGTCTCGTTGATGTCGGCCGAGAGCTTGGCCAGCTCGTCGATGGCGTCGGGCTTGAACTCGAGCTCGACCTTCTCGGTCGCCAGCAGCGCCTTGTACTGCTTGACGAGGCTCGCCTCGGGCTCGGTCAGGATGCGGCGGAAATCCTCCTGGTTGAGCGACGCCAGGCTGACCCGGATCGGCAGGCGGCCCTGCAGTTCGGGCAGCATGTCCGACGGCTTGGCGAGATGGAAGGCGCCGGAGCAGATGAACAGGACGTGGTCGGTCTTCACCGGCCCGTGCTTGGTGTTCACTGTCGTGCCCTCGATCAGGGGCAGCAGGTCGCGCTGCACGCCCTCGCGGCTCACGTCGCCGCCGCCGCGGAACTCACTGCGCGCGGTGATCTTGTCGATCTCGTCGATGAATACGATGCCGTTCTGCTCGACCATATCGCGCGCCTCGCGCACGACCTTCTCCTGGTCCAGAAGCTTGTCGCTCTCCTCGCGCATCAGCGTCTCGTAGGACTCGGCCACGCTCATCTTGCGCTTCTTGGTGCGCCCGCCGAACGCCTTGCCCAGCATGTCGCCGATATTGATCATCCCGACCGACGCGCCGGGCTGGCCCGGCACCTCGAACTGCATGGGCGCGCCTGCGTCGGCGACCTCGACCTCGATCTCGCGCTCGTTGAGCTCGCCGCCGCGCAGCTTGTGGCGAAAGCGCAGCCGCGTCTCCTCGCTGGCGCCGCTGCCGCAGAGGGCATCGAGCACGCGATCCTCGGCGGCAAGCTCGGCCTTGGCGCGCACGTCCTTGCGCAGGCGCTCGCGCGCCATGTCGAGGGCAGCCTCCATCAGGTCGCGCGCGATCTGCTCGACGTCGCGGCCGACATAGCCCACCTCGGTGAACTTGGTCGCCTCGACCTTGAGGAACGGCGCATTGGCGAGCTTGGCGAGACGGCGGGCGATCTCGGTCTTGCCGCAGCCGGTCGGCCCGATCATCAGGATGTTCTTGGGCAGCACTTCCTCGCGCAACGCCTCGGGCAGCTGCAGGCGGCGCCAGCGGTTGCGCAGCGCGATGGCGACGGCGCGCTTGGCGTCCTGCTGGCCGACGATGTGCTTGTCGAGCTCGGAGACGATCTCACGGGGGGAAAAGTCGTTGCTCATGTCACTCAAAGCTTCTCGATGACGAGATTGTGGTTGGTGTAGACGCAGATGTCGGCGGCGATATCCATCGCCTTGCGCGCGATCGCCTCGGCGTCGAGGCCGTCGACGTCGATCAGGGCGCGCGCTGCCGCCAGCGCATAGTTGCCGCCCGAGCCGATGGCGATGATGCCGCCCTCGGGCTCCAGCACGTCGCCCGAGCCTGACAGCAGCAGCGACACGTCCTTGTCGGCCACCGCCATCATCGCCTCGAGACGGCGCAGGTAGCGGTCGGTGCGCCAGTCCTTGGCGAGCTCGATGGCCGCGCGCAGGAGCTGGCCGGGATGGCGCTCGAGCTTGGCTTCCAGCCGCTCGAACAGGGTGAAGGCGTCGGCCGTCGATCCGGCAAAGCCCGCGACGATCTGGCCGTTGCCCAGCCGGCGGACCTTCTTGGCGTTGCCCTTGACGATGGTCTGGCCCATCGAGACCTGGCCGTCGCCTGCCATCACCACCTGGCCCGCCTTGCGGACGGAGAGAATGGTCGTGGCGTGCCAGCCCGGCCCGGAGGAAGTTTCGGATTGTGGGGACATGGCCCCGTAAATAGTCATTCGCCGCCGTAAATCAATCGCGATGCCACGCCACATCCCAGCTTGACCCAGAGTCTGATTGTAGCTACGTAATAGTAGCTACGGAGAGCACTGCAGTGCCCTGGACTTGGAACCAGACCAAGAATCGCGACAACAAGCGCAAACACGGGCTGAGTTTCGAGACAGCGCAGCTCGTGTTCGACGACTCGCATGCTCTATCGCGACCCGATCCCTTTCCGGACGAGGATCGCTGGCAGACGGTGGGCGTTATTGGACGTGTCACCATCTTCGTCGTCCACACTTGGCCGGATGCCGATGACGACGTTGGACGCATTATCAGTGCACGAAAGGCGACTGCACATGAAAGAAGGGCGTATGAAGAAGGCGAGTTCTAGCCGTCTCACGGCCAAGCAGCGTGCGGAGCTGGAAGCACTGGCAGCTTTGCCGGACGACCGAATCGATACGGCTGATATTCCTGAGGTCCGGGATTGGTCCGATGCCAAGCGCGGGCTCTTCTACCGGCCGGTGAAAAAGCAGCTCACCCTCCGCATCGACGCCGACGTGATCGCCTGGTTCAAGAGCCGAACGCCGAAGGGTCACGGCTACCAGACACAGATGAACATTGCGCTGCGAGACCATATCAAACGCCAGGCACGCTTGCGCAAAGCGAGTTAGTCTCGCTCGATGAACGACCAGCCTGTCATCGTTATTGGCGCCGGCATCATCGGCACCGCGACCGCCCGCGCCCTGCAGCGCGAGGGCCATGCCGTCACCCTGATCGACAGCGGCGAGCCCGGCCGCGCCACCTCCTACGGCAATGCGGGCTTCATCGCCATCGACCATGTCCTGCCGCTGGCCCGGCCCTCGACCCTGAAGCGCGTGCCGAAGATGCTGATGGACCGCGACGGGCCGCTCACCGTCCATCCGCCCAGCATCCCCGCCCTGCTGCCCTGGATGGCGCGGTTCGCACTCGCCGCCTACAGCCAGAAGGAGGTCCAGAAGGGCGTCGATTCGTTCGTGCCCCTGATGGCCGAGGCCAACATCGCCTGGAAGGCCGAGATCCAGGCGTCGGGCCTGGGCGAGCTCTTCCGCACGCTGGGCGCGCTCTACGTCTACGAGAGTGAGCAGGCCTTCGCCTCAGGCGCAGAGGAACGCGCGCTGCAGGAGGCCAAGGGCACGGTGTTCGAGATCGTCGACGGCAACCGCGCGCGCGAACTGGCGCCGGGCCTGAATGACCGGATCGTGCGCGGCGTCTACTACGCGCACGGCATGCACACCATCAATCCGTACAAGGTGGTGACCGCGCTGGCCGAGCGCTTCACGGCCGACGGCGGCACCCTCCTGCGCGGCCGCGTGCGCGGCTTCGGCCGCGACGGCAATCGCCTGACCTCGGTCGAGATCACCGACCAGAGCCTGCCCGCCAAGGCCGTGGTGATCGCCGCCGGCCGCGCCTCGGGCGAGCTGACGCGTCTCCTGGGCTTCAACGCGCCGCTGGTCGCCGAGCGCGGCTATCACGTCATGCTGGCGCCCGACAATGTGCGCTTCGAGTTGCCGGTGAGCCCGGCCGAGCGCGGCTTCTTCATCACGCCCATGGAGGAAGGCCTGCGCGTGGCCGGCACGGTCGAGCTCGCCGCCCCGCACCAGCCGCCGTCTTGGCATCGCGCCGATCTCCTGGTGCGGCATCTCAAGGCGACCTTCCCCGGCGTCGGCGGCGCCGAGCTGAGCCGCTGGATCGGCGAGCGGCCGACCTTGCCCGACTTCCGGCCGGCGATCGGCCGCGCGCCTCGGCTCGCCAACGTCTATTGCGGCTACGGCCACCAGCATGTCGGGCTGACGCTCGCCACCGCGACCGGCCGGCTGATCACGCGCCAGATGGCGGGCGAGGAGCTGCCTGAGACATTGCAGGCCTGCGATCCTGGCAGGTTCGGCTAGGTTGCGCCGTGCCGGCGGCCGGATTAGCGTTTGCGGGCTAATCTGGTGAATCGACAGCTCCAGGAGGCCGGCATGAGTTCTCATCGCAGCCCCGCAGAAGTTCGGTCCAGCGTAAAGCATCCCATCATCGACGGTGACGGCCACTGGGTGGAATACAACCCGGTCTTCGCCGAGCGCATGCGCAAGGTTGTAGGCGACAAGGGCGCCGACGGCTTCCTGGCCTCCCAGCGGCGCATCCCCGATGCGCTTGGCCAGTCGATCGCCGAGCGCCAGCAGCGCGGCGTCGCCATGGAAGGCTACTGGACGCGCCAGTCGACCAACACGCGCGATCGCGCCACGGCGATGATGCCGCGCCTGCTCTACGACCGGCTCGACGAGCTCGGCATCGATTTCGGCATCATCTATCCCACCGCCGGCCTCGGCATCCCGCGCATCGCCGACGACGAGACAAGGCGCGCCGTGATCCGCGGCTTCAACATCGTGACAGCCGAATACTTCGCCAAGCTCTCGGACCGCCTGACGCCCGCCGCGGTGATCCCGATGTGGACGCCCGAGGAGGCGATCGAGGAGCTCGAGTTCTGCACCAAGCAGCTCGGCGCCAAGGTCGGCATGTTCGGCGGCGGCTTCCCCCGCCGCCTCCCGGTGGGCAAGGATCTCGATGCCACGCTCGGCCGCTTCGCGGTGAGGTTCGAGAACCTCGGCATCGACAGCCCGCACGACTACGACGCGGTCTGGCAGAAGTGCCGCGAGATCGGCATGGCCCCCACCTTCCATGCCGGCGGGCGCGGCTTTGGCCTGCGCAATTCGCCCACCAACTTCACCTTCAACCATATCGGCCACTTCGCGGCGGCCGGGCATTCGATCGCCAAGGGCCTGTTCCTGGGCGGCGTGACGCGGCGCTTCCCCGACATCAACTTCGCCTTCCTCGAAGGCGGCGTGGGCTGGGGCTGCCAGCTCTTCGCCGACCTGATCGAGCACTGGGAGCGGCGCGGCGCCAAGGGTATCGCCTACATGGATCCCAAGAAGCTCGACCGGAAGATGCTTAGAAGCCTGGTCGACAAGTACGGCTACGAAGACATGGCGGCCGAGCTCGACAAGCGCGACGGCTGGCCCTCGGCCGAGGAGGACAACCTGACCGGCGGCGTGCCGGTGCTCGACGATTTCGCCGCCTGCGAGATCGCGCGCAAGCAGGACTGGATCGACCTCTACGCCAAACCCTACTACTTCGGCTGCGAGGCCGACGACCGCATGAACGTGACGGCCTTCGGCAAGGCCAACCCGTTCGGCGCGCGCATCAACGCGATCTTCAGCTCCGATATCGGCCACTTCGACGTGCCGGACATGCTGAGCCCGGTCCCCGAGGCCTACGAGCTGGTCGAGGACGAGCTGATCACGTCCGACGACTTCCGCGACTTCACCTTCACCAACGCCGTGCGCCTGTGGGGCCAGCAGAACCCGCGCTTCTTCGAGGGCACGGTGGTGGCCAAGGAAGCGGCGGCGGTGTTGAACGTGGCGCCGGCGCGAGCGGCGGCCGATTAGCTAGCAAGCCCTTCCTCCCCAACGAAGGTGGGTGGGCGTTTTGCCGCTTCGCGGCAAAAGCGCCTTGGTGGCCCGCAGGGCCGGAGGGGTCATGAGCACCAGTGATGATGCTCATGACCCCTCCGTCGCCGTATGACGGCGACACCTCCCCTTCGCGGACTCCGCGAAGGGGAGGAAGTCACACCCCGTACTGCAGCAGCGTCTCGCCGTTGGCTTTCAGCCAGGCCTGCGGCGGCTCCATCGGACCGTCGCACAGGCTGCGCGCCAGGGCCCAGAAGCGCGGGCCGTGGTTGAGATGCACGAGATGGGCGACCTCGTGCGCCACCAGGTAGTCCAGCACCTCGGGCGGCGCGAACACCAGGCGCCAGGAGAACGACATCCCGCCGTCCGGCCCGCAGCTTCCCCAACGCGAGCGGCTGTCGCGCACGGTGATGCGCTTGACCGGCCGCTCGACCCGCTCCGCCTTGGCATGGACCAGGGGCACCAGCCGGCGGCGCAGCTCGGCCATCAGCCAGTCGCGCAACCGGCGCGGCAGATGTTCTGGCCGGCCGGCAACGTGGATCTCGCCCGTCTCGCGCCACACCGTGCCGCGCCTGTCCGGGCGATGGCGCACGACGTGCGGCTCGCCGAACAGGGGCACCTCGGCGCCGTCGGCGAACGGCCGCCGGTCCGGCAGTCGCTTCAGGCGGGCGGCGATCCAGCCGGCCTGGGCTTCGGCGAAGCCCACGGCGGTGGCGCGCGCCATGCGCAGCGGGGCGGTCAGCACGATGCGGCGGCCGGCCGGGTCGACGCGCAGCGAGGCGCGGCGGGCGCGGGCGCTGCGCACGAAGGTCACAGGCAGGGTATCGCCGGCATGAACAATGGTCAGTTGCTCGGGCTCGGGTGCCGCTTTAGGCAGGACGAAGCGCAACAGAGAGCCAGACAACAACATGCCGGGAATCATACAACAGGGGAGCGTCTGACGTGACCCTCGATCTTGCCCGGCTGCGCGCCGAGACGCCCGGCTGCGCCCACGTCCTGCATCTCAATGCCGCCGGCTCCGCGCTCCCCAGCCAGCGCACGCTGGACGCCACCCTGAACCACCTGAAGCTAGAAGCCGAGATCGGCGGCTACGAGGCCGCCGCCAAGGCGCACGACGACCTCGAAGGCTTCTATCCGGCCGTGGCCAGGCTGATCGGCGCCGAGGCCGACGAAATCGCCTTCGTCGAGAACGCTACCCGGGCCTGGGACCTCGCCTTCTACTCCCTCGACTTCAAGCCGGGCGACCGCATCCTGACCTGCGTCAGCGAATATTCGTCGAACTACATCTCCTACCTGCAGGTCGCCAGGAAGACCGGCGCGGAGATCGTCGTGGTGCCCGACGACAATTACGGCCAGATCGACCTCGGCGCGCTGGAGCGGGCCATCGACAAGCGCACCAAGCTGGTGTCGATCTCCCACGTGCCGACCCAGGGCGGCCTGGTGCAGCCGGCCGAGGCCGTCGGCAAGATCACCAACGATGCCGGTGTGCTCTACCTGCTCGATGCCTGCCAGTCGGTCGGCCAGCTGCCGGTCGACGTCCGCAAGGTCGGCTGCGACTTCCTGTCGATGACCGGCCGCAAGTACCTGCGCGGGCCGCGCGGCACGGGCTTCCTCTACGCCAAGCGCGCGACGACGCGCCATATCGAGCCATTGCTGCTCGACAACCACGCCGCCAAGTGGACCGACGACAACGCCTACACTGTGCGCGACGACGCGCGCCGCTTCGAGAACTGGGAGCGCTACTTCGCCGGCGTCATCGGCCTGAAGGTCGCCGCCGACCAGGCCAACGAGCTCGGCATGGAGCCGATCTGGGCGCGTTTGCGCGAACTGGCCGACGGCCTGCGCCAGCGGCTTTCGACCGTGAAGGGCGTCCATCTCACCGATCTCGGCAAGGTCAAGGGCGCCATCGTGACCTTCGCGGTCACGGCCGCGGACCACAACGAGCTGAAGGCCAGGCTGCGCGAGCAGGCGATCAACGTCACGGTCTCCACGCAGTTCTCCTCGCGCCTCGATCTCAAGGGCCGCGGCCTGCTGAACGTCATGCGCGCCTCGGTCCACGTCTACAACACCGAGGAGGAACTGGATCGCTTCGTGGCGGCTCTCGAGGCGATCGTCTGACAGCGACGGCGGAGCGCCGTAGCCTGATCCGGCGGCGTCTGCTCTTATAGCTCATGCCGTTGATCTCGCCCGCCGCCTCTTGGCTCAGCCTGGTCGCCAAGGTCGGGTCGATCAGGCGGGCCGCGGTGCAGCTCAACGTGTCGCCGTCGGCGGTGAACCGCCAGATCCTCAAGCTCGAGGCGGAGTATGGCGCGGCACTGTTCGAGCGCCTGCCGCGCGGGCTCAGCCTCACCGAGGCCGGCCGCATCCTGGTCGCCGACATCGAGCGCTGGCAGCACGATCACGCGCGGACGCTGCAGAGCCTGGCAGAACTGCGCAGCCCCATGCGCGGCCATGCCGCCATCGGCCTGATGGAAAGCTTTGGCCGCGCCATGGTCTCGCGGCTGATGACTCACATGGCCGAGCGGCATTTCGAGGTCTCGCTCGACGTCTTCATCGGCGGCACCGAGCAGATCGTGGGCCAGCTGATCGCCCGCAAGCTCGACCTCGCCGTCTGCTATGCCGTTCCCCGCCAGCCCGACATCCAGTTCCTGGCCCGCGTGCCGTCGAACCCGGGCATCGTCGTCGCGCGCGGCCATCCGCTCGCCAACCGCAAGTCGGTCCGGCTGGCCGACTGCGCCCGGCACAGCTTCGTCCTGCCCGATGCCTCGCTCACCTCGCGCGGCATCCTGGAGAAAGCGCTGCGGCGGGCGGGGCTGCATCCCGCCGCGATGGTGACGACCAATTCCATCGAGGTGATGAAGACGCTGGTGCGCGAGCACCGCCAGATCGCCCTGCTCGCTTTGCCGGACATCCATTCCGACCTTTTGGACGGCGAGTTCGTCCATATCCCCTTCGCCGACCGCCACGTCAGGGGGTCGAGCCTGTCGCTGATCGCTCATCGGCACGTCCGCCTGTCGCCGGCGGCGGCGATGGTGGCGGATCACCTGAAAGACCAACTCCAGCGATTGCCCGGCAAATAGCACCGTCCTCAAAAAGGCGACGGCGCGTGCGCAAAGTTGAGCTTCTAGTCCGCCCCTGGCCGGGTGTTACATGCCAGGAGCCGTTCAAAGGCATTGGGGGACAGCATGACGATCCGTCGTTCGTGGTCGGTGATGGCGCTTACAGCCGCCGCTCTGCTGGCCGCACCGCTGTCACAAGCGCAATCCCTGCTGCGTGTCGCGCCCGAGACCCTGTCGCGCATCCTCGATCCGCACTTCACCACGTCCTTTACGACCCGTGATCTCGGCTACCTGATCTACGACACGCTGTTTGCGGTCGATGACAAGTTCGAGCCCAAGCCGCAGATGGTCGAGAGCTACACGGTGAGCCCGGACAAGCTCACCTACACCTTCGTGCTGCGACCGGGCCTCAAATGGCACGACGGCCAGCCGGTCACGGCGGCCGACTGCGTGGCCTCGATCCGGCGCTGGGCCTCGCGCGACAGCATGGGCCAGATGCTGACCAAGTTCCTCGCTTCGCTCGAGGCCGCGGACGCCGGCACGATCAAGCTGGTCCTCAAGGAACCCTACGGCATGGTGCTCGACAGCCTCGCCAAGGTGGGCGCACCGGTGCCGTTCATGATGCCCGAGCGTATCGCCAAGACGCCGGGCAGCGAGCAGGTGAAGGAGATCGTGGGCTCGGGCCCCTATAAGTTCCGCGCCGACCTGCATGAGCCTGGCGTGAAGATCGTTTTGGAGAAGTTCGCCGACTACAAGCCGCGCAGCGAGCCGCCCAACTGGGCGTCCGGCGCCAAGATCGCCAAGCTCGACCGCGTGGAAATGCTGGGCATGCCCGATGCGCAGACCCAGGTGAGTGCGCTGATCCGTGGCGAGGTCGACTATCTCGAGCGTGTGCCCGCCGATCTGCTGCCGCTGCTGGATGCCAAATCGGGCGCCAAGGCCGAGGTTGTAAGCAAGTTCGGTTTCCAGGCGATCATGCGCATGAACCACCTGCAGCCGCCGTTCGACAACATCAAAGTGCGCCAGGCGGTGGCACGGGCGATCGACCGTTCGATGTATGCCGCCGTGGTGGCGGGCGATCCGAGCTTCGCCACCGACTGCGCCGCGATCTTCGGCTGCGGCATGCCCTACGACAGCAAGGACGGCATTCCCTCCCGAGACGTCGCCGCCGCGAAGGCGATGCTGAAGGAAGCGGGTGTCGACCTCTCCAAGCCATTGGTCATGCTGCACGTCGCCAATGCGCCGGGCATCGCGGCCCTGGGCAACGTCACGCGCCAAACGCTGGTCGACCTGGGCTTCCAGGTCGAGATGCAGGCCATGGACTTCCAGACCTTCGCCACGCGCCGGCTCAACACCAAGCCCACGAGCGAAGGCGGCTGGAACCTCGCCCACACGACCAATTCCGTGCCCGACCAGGGCAATCCGCTCAGCAACCCCTTCCTGGTGGCTCTCGGACATCCCGCGTCCGCCTGGGGCTGGCCGACCGATCCCAAGACCGAGGAGCTGCGGCTGAAATTCGCCACGGCGGCAGACGAGGCGGCACGCAAGGCCATCGCCTCCGAGATCCAGGTCCGCGCCTACGAGCAGGTGCTCTACCTGCCGCTGGCGCAGTTCACGACACCGTCGGCCTGGCGCAACAACCTGCAGGGCGTGCTGAAATCGCCGGTGATGCTGCTCTACAACATCGACAAGAAGTAGGGGACGATCATGGCGAAGGCGGTTGCCGACGACTATCTGCGACGCATTCCCAAGGCCGAGCTGCATTGTCATCTCGCCGGCACGCTGCGCGCCACCACCGTGGCCGAGCTGGCGGCGCGCGCCGGCCTCGCTTTGCCGCGCCCGGCCGACAAGCTTTACCAATGGCCGGACTTCTACGGCTTCCTGGACGTGCTGCGGCTCACCGCGCTCGTCCTGCGCACACCCGAGGATTTCTCCCGCGCCGTCTATGAATACGTCGAGGACGCTGTGCGCGACGGCAACCTCATGCACGTCGAATTCTTCTTCAACCCCGACTACTTCTATCCCAACGGCATCGACTATCCGGCGATGGTCGACGGCATGATCGAAGGCATCGAGGCGGCGAAGAAGAAGTTCGGCGTGTCGAGCCTGCTGATCTGCTGCATCGACCGCTCGACCAACACGCCGGCCCAGGCGGTCGAGATCGTCGAGACGGCGATCGCCCACCGCCGCGACCACGTGGTCGGCATCGGGCTCGACGGCGCCGAGCGCGCCGGGCCGCCCGCCACCTTCGCCGAGGCCTATGCGCTCGCCAGGCGCGCCGGCCTGCATCGCACGGCGCATTGCTGCGAGGACAACCAGACGCTCGTCGAAGCGCCGCCGACCAACTACCTGATCTGCCGCGACGTGCTGCAGTGCGACCGCATCGACCACGGCTACAACATGTTGGCGTCGGATTTCGTCATGGCCGAGGCGCGGCGCGACGGCCTCTATTTCACGCCCTGCGCCTGGACCAGCCTGGTGCACAACCGGCCACATCGCCCGCAGCGCATCCGGCGCATGGTCGAGGCAGGCCTGAACGTCACCATCAACACCGACGACCCGGCGATGTTCGAGACCGATCTCGGGCACGGCTTCACGACCCTGTTCGACTCGATCGGCTGGGGCCCGGACATGGCCCGCAAGTTCAGCCTGAACTCGGTCGAAGGCTCATGGCTCGGCGAAAGCGACAAGAGCGCACTGTGCATGGCCTTCCGCCGCGAGATCGCCGCCCTCGACAAGGAATTCGGCTACGAGACGATAGTGCCGACGGTCTAAATACCCGTCATCCCGACCGGAGCGCGCAGCGCGAAGTGGAGGGACCTGTTCTGGTGCTGCATCGGCAAGAACAGGTCCCTCGACTACGCCGCCTTTCAGGCGGCTCCGCTCGGGATGACGGGAAAATGGCCATTCGTCCCACAGCAATATCGCCATACAATGCCGGGCAATCGAAGGGGAGGCCGTCGGATGCCCGTGTTTTTCGTCTGTGCAGGCTTGCTGGGATTGCTCGCCGTATCCCTGTCGGTGAGCGTCGGCCGTCTGCGCATGCAGAAGAAGATCTACCTGGGTGACGGCGGCGATCCCGAAATGCTGTCGGCGATCCGGGCGCACGGGAATTTCATGGAATACGTGCCGCTCTGCCTGGCGCTGATCTATTTCGCGAGCGACTACTACGGCTACTGGCCCGTCGCCATCGCCTCGCTGGTCCTGCTGATATCGCGCGTGCTGCACGCCGGCGGCCTTTTAGGCTTCATTCCGCTCGGCCGCACGATCGGCGCGACCGGCACGACGATCGTTCTCGCCGCCGCCTCGGCCATGTGCGTCTACGCTGGCTTCACCTTGAAGCAGTTCTAAAAACGGCCGGGCGCGCGGGCGATGGGCGAGCCGGTCACCGTTCCGCTCTGGCTGTTCGCCGCGATCGCGCTCTTTGCCGCCTGGTCGCTGCTCGACCGGTTGCTGATCCCGAGCGGCCGCTGGTTCCTGCGCCGCCGCCTCAACCGCCTGATCGACCGGGTCAACCAGCGGCTGGCCGTCGAGATAAAGCCGTTCCAGCTCACCAAGCGCCAGGTGCTGATCGACCGCCTGGTCTACGACCCGCAGGTGGTCGCCGCCGCCAACGACTACGCCCGCGCCAACAACCTGCCGCGAGAGGTGGCGATGACCGAGGTGCATCGCTACGCGCGCGAGATCGTGCCGACCTTCAACGCCTACGTCTATTTCCGGCTGGGCTACTCGATCGCCCGTGCTGTCGCCCGCTTCCTCTACCGCGTCCGCCTGGGCTTCGCCGATGAGCGCACCATGGCGGGCGTGGCCCCCGGCACCACGGTGGTGTTCGTCATGAACCACCGCAGCAACATGGATTATGTGCTGGTGGCCTTCCTGGCGGCCGAGCGCACGGCGCTCAGCTACGCCGTCGGCGAATGGGCGCGCATCTGGCCGTTGCAGCAGCTCATCCGGTCGATGGGCGCCTACTTCGTGCGCCGCAACTCCAACAACCCGATCTATCGGCGCGTGCTGGAGCGCTACGTGCACATGGCGACCGAAGCGGGCGTGGCCCAGGCGATGTACCCCGAGGGCGGCCTGTCGCGCGACGGCCGCCTGCGCGAGCCCAAGCTCGGCCTGTTCGACTACATGCTGAAATCGTTCGATCCCAAGGGCGACCACGACATCGTCTTCGTGCCGGTGGCGCTGAACTACGACCGCGTGCTGGAAGACCGCACCTTGCTGCGCTCGCTCGACAAGGAGCTGCCGCGGCGTAGCGCGCTCTACGCCGCGCGCACCGCGCTTGGCTTCTGGTTCAGCCAGCTCGGCCTGATGCTGCGCGGCCGCTGGTACCGTTTCGGCTATGCCTGCGTGAATTTCGGCGGGCTCATCTCCGCCCGCGACTGGCTGGCCAGCAATGCCGCGGCGTCGGGCGGCGACCTGCGCAACCTCGACAAGGACCAGCGCTTCGAGGTGATCGGCCGGCTGGCCAAGGACGTCATGGGCGAGATCGCCCGCCTGGTGCCGGTGCTGCCGGTGTCGGTGATCGCGACGGTGCTGCTGGAAGCCAAGGAGCCGCTCGACGAGCTCGAGCTCAAGGTGCGGGCCTCCGACCTGATGGCGCATTTCGAGACCCGTGGCGCCAAGCTCTATCTGCCGCGCGGCGATCGTGACTATGCCTTCGATGTCGGATTGCGCATGCTGGAACTGCGCCATCTGGTCGAGGAACCGGAAGAAGGCCTGTTCGCGGCGGTGGCCGGCGAACGGCCCGTGCTCGCCTACTACGCCAACGCCATCGCTCATCTGCGCTGACGATGCCTCCGTTCACGCTGCCGCGCACGCTCTGGAACATCGCCTACTCGGTGGGCCTGGGCTTCTTCACCAACCGGCTCTCGACCTCGGCCGCGGCCATGGCCTTCTACACCATGTTCGCCATCGGCCCGATCATGATCTTCAGCATCGCCGTGGCCGAGCCGATCGTCGGGCGGCTGATGGCGCAGGAAGCGATCTTCGATGCGCTCGGCACCGTGCTGCAGCCCGACCAGCTCGCCGGCATCCGCCGCTATGCCTCGCAGGAGCTGTTCCGGGGCGGCGGCCTGGCAGCCATCATCGGCGCGGTCGTGCTGGTCTATACGGGCAGCCGCGTCTTCGTCGAGCTGGACGACAGCATCAACGCCATCTGGAGCACGCCCGCGGTCCATGTGCTGCATCCAGTGAGCCCCTTCCAGCCCGTGCTGGCGACCCTGCAGTCGCGATTGCTGGCGCTGGCGATGATGGTGGTCCTGGGCTTGCTGCTGATCGCGGTGATCCTGGCGAGCGTCCTGACCTCGGCCTATGCCGGCGTGCTCGAGAAGTTCCCGCTGCTCGGTGTGTGGATCGGGCCGGCCATATCGGGGTTCATGCATTACGGCCTGCTGTCGGCCTTCTTCACCCTGATCTACAAATGGCTGCCGAGCGGCGGCGTGCCGTGGCGCTACGCGCTGATCGGCGGCGCGGTGATTGCGCTGCTGTTCGCCGCCGGCAACCGCGCGCTGGTCTACTACTTCGAGGTGACGCAGCTCACCTCGGCCTTCGGCGCCACGGCGGGCTTCGCCGCCATCATGGTGTGGATGTACTGGACGGCGCTCGCCATCCTGCTCGGCGCCCAGATCGGCCGCTCGACGCGCGACGTGCTGATCAACGAGCGCAGGCGGGAGATGGTGGAAGGCGATCTTTAGGATGGGAGCGCGGGCCTCCGGCCCGCTCATGATCATGAGGCGGGCCAGAGGCCCGCGCTCCCTTAAAACATCGTCGCCAGCACCCGATCCGGCGGCTTGTGCCCGTCGGCGAAGGTCTTGATGTTGATCAGCACCTTCTCGCCCATGTCGATGCGCCCTTCCAGCGTCGCCGAGCCCATGTGCGGCAGCAGCACGACGCGCTCGAGCTCGAGCAGCTTGGGATTGACCTGCGGCTCGTGCTCGTAGACGTCGAGGCCGGCACCAGCGAGCTCGCCCGCCTTCAGCATGCGCACCAGCGCGTTCTCGTCGATCACCTCGCCGCGCGCGGTGTTGACGATGATGGCGGTCGGCTTCATCAGCTTCAGCCGCCGCGCCGACAGGAGATGGAAGGTCGCCGGCGTATGCGGGCAGTTCACCGAGACGATGTCCATGCGCGCCAGCATCTGGTCGAGGCTCTCCCAGTAGGTCGCCTCGAGCTCGCGCTCGATGTCTGCATGGACGCGCTTGCGGTTGTGATAGTGGATGGCGAGCCCGAAGCCGCGCGCGCGCCGCGCCACCGCCTGGCCGATGCGGCCCATGCCGACGATGCCCATGCGCTTGCCTAAAAGCCGCGCGCCCAGCATCGCGGTCGGGCTCCAGCCGGTCCACTGGCTGGCGCGCACGATGCGCTCGCCCTCGCCCATGCGCCGCGCCGTCGCCAGCACCAGCGCCATGGTCATGTCGGCGGTGTCCTCGGTCAGCACGCCCGGCGTGTTGGTGACGGTGATGCCGCGCTGGCGGGCGGTGTCGAGGTCGATATGGTCGACGCCCGTACCGAACGAGGCGATCAGCTTCAGGCGCGGTCCGGCCTGCGACAGCACGCGGCTGTCGATGCGGTCGGTCACGGTGGGCACCAGCACGTCGGCCGTCTTCACCGCCTCGACGAGCTGGGCGGAGCTGAGCGGCTTGTCCTCGGCATTGAGCCGCGTGTCGAACAGCTCCATCAGCCGGGTCTCGATCGCATCCGGCAGTTTCCGGGTCACGATCACCAGCGGCTTTTTCTTGGAACTTGTCGGCATGTAATCGGGACCGGCTGCGCGTCAGGGGATGAGCCCGATTAGCAATACAAAGCGCGCCTTGTCCAGCCAAGGGCCGCTTCGTGCTCTGTGTCGGAAAAGCTCATTCTTTCAAGTGGTTGTCGATCGACATGAAGTTTTAGGGTATATAGGCGTCGATGGGAATCCGATCGTCGGTCCGGCTTTGGGCAAGCTTCGTCGCCTTGGCGGCCATCGGCCTGCCGGTCGCCGCCGCCCCGCAGGCCACCGACAAGTCGGTCGCCGCCCAGCAGAGGAAGGGTTCGGGCCTGCCGCTGCCGCGTTTTGCCTCGCTGCGGTCCGACGAGGTCAATGTCCGCACCGGGCCCGGCTCGCGCTACCCGGTCGACTGGGTGTTCAAGCGCAAGTCCATGCCGGTCGAGATCGTCGCCGAGTACGAAAACTGGCGAAAAATCCGCGATTGGCAGGGGGCAAGCGGCTGGGTCTACCACAGCCTGCTGAGCGGCAAGCGTTCTTTCATTGTCCCTGCGAAGCCCGCCAGCCTTCACAAGACGCCGGCGACCTCGGCCGAGGTGGTGGCCAAGCTCGAGCCGGAAGTGACCGGCGAAATCCGCTCCTGCACCGGCGACTGGTGCCGGGTCAGGGTGGGCGGCGTCAGCGGCTGGATCGAGCGCACCGGCATGTGGGGCGTCTATAAGTCCGAGCCGATAAACTAGCTCCCTCGGCACCAGGGACGTAAAAACGGGGTCACCGTGGCCCACGCAGTCAGCCTCTCCTACGCACGCTCTGATCATATGTCGCCCGTCGCCGTGGCGATGACGACGATGCTGCATCTTGCCGTGGCGGCCGCGCTGTACTGGGTTTCGCCGCTCAACTACATCGACACGACGCCGGACGCGATCGCGGTCACCATGGAGCGGGAAGCCCCGCCGCCCAAGCCCGAGACGCCGCCACCGACGCCCGCCCCGACACTGCCACCCCAGGCGGCAGCGCCAGCGGCGCCAGCCGCCCCACCTCCACCGGCTCCGCCCGTCCGCATGGGCCTGGCGCCGATCGCGCCCAACCCCAACCCCGATCCCAATGCAACGCCCGGCGTCGAGAAGCCGGCAC
>JAKFVH010000195.1 GCA_021732285.1 Reyranella sp.
CCTTCGGCACGGCGATGTCGACCGGCGCGCCGGCCTGCTTGCGCTCGAGCGCCACCTGCGAGATCGCGCTCGAGATCATGTAGCCCTCGCCCTGCTCCAGGAGATTGTAGGCCTGCGGCATCTGCGTATAGGCCGTCAGCAGGTTGGGCTTGATGGTCACAAGCTTCTTGAAGGCGGCATCGATGTCCTTCTGCGCCTCGGGCATCGGCTTGCCGGTGGCGAGGAACGCCGCCATGAACAGGTTGGCCAGGCCCTCGGTGTTCTGCAGCGAGGGCAGGATCACGCGGCCCTTGTACTTGGGATCGTAGGCGTCGGCCCACGAGGTCGGGGCCGTCTTCATGGCCTTGGGGTTGTAGGCGATGCCGAGCCAGGGCTGCAGGTAGTTCACCCACATGCCGTCCATGTGGATCGTGCCCGGCTTGAGCGCGGCGATGTTCGGGACCTTGGCAGGGGTTATCGGTTCCAGCAGGCCCTCGGCCACGGCCGGGATCATGACGGGATCGTCCATCTGGACGACCGAGAGATACTGCTTATCCTTGTTCTTCTGCATCTTCTCGAGATTGACCAGCGAGCGCGTGCCCTCATAGACGATCTTGCAGCCGTACTTCTTCTCGACCACCGGCGCGATGATCGTCTCGACGAAGTTCTTGTGGCTGGCGGCGCCGCCGACCACGAGCTCCTTGGCCTGGGCTCGCAGGATGCGCGGCGCAGCCAGGGCGGCGGTGGCGGCACCCGTGGCGGCGAGGATCGTGCGGCGGTTCAAGGCGATGGCTTTGGGCTTCTGCATGCTGGGCTCCTTGTCGGAGCCCAAGGAAGCAAGGACCGTGCCTAACGAAGCATCATGGTCTTCCGGACCGCCGGCTTCCAGCCGGCTCATGACTCATGAGGCCGGCTGGAAGCCGGCGGTCCGGAAGACGAAGACGCGCTACTCGCCCTTCAGCCGAGCGACCTCTTCTTCCAGTTCCTTGATGCGCTGCCCCAGCCGGTCGACGGCGGGTGCGATTTCAGCCTCGCTGTAGCGCGGCAGGATGTGCTGCTGGCAGTTCACGTCCCACGCTTCGAGCGTGAACACGATGGCGCGCTGGGGCTTGGCCTTGTAGCGCGGGTCGACCAGGCGCTCCATCAGCTCGAGGTCGCCTTCGACCACGCGCGCCCGGCCCCACAGTTTTACGCGCTGCCGGGTGGCGAAATGCAGGAGGAAGATATGGGCGCGGTCATTCTCTTTGAGATGACCGAGCGTTATGTACTGCCGGTTGCCCGCAAAGTCGGCGAAGGCCAGCGTGTGGGTCCCGATGGTCTTCAGGAACCCTGGCGGTCCGCCGCGATGCTGGATGTAGGGCTGGCCGTCGGCGCTTGCCGTGGCCAGGAAGAAGGTGTCGATGACGCTGAGGAACTGGCGCAGGTCGTCGGTGATCTCGGTCTTCCAGTCGCGGTCCTCGAACTGGAGGCGCGATCCCAGACGCATCTGCTCCGCCTTGACCGCGGGCGAGAACATCACGTCTTCGGGGTTTGCCATGGCTACTCCAGTTTCTTGCCGAGCTGGCCCGCCACTTCCTGAATGAACTGCCAGGCGACGCGGCCCGAGCGCGCACCCCGCGTCACCGACCATTCGATCGCCTGCTTGCGCAAGGTCTCGACCGGCACGCCAAGCTTATAATGATTGGCGTAGCCCTCGATCATGGCGAAGAAGGTGTCCTGGTCGGCGTTGTGGAAACCCAGCCACAGGCCGAAGCGGTCGCTGAGCGACACCTTCTCCTCGACCGCCTCCGACGGATTGATCGCCGTCGAGCGCTCGTTCTCGATCATGTCGCGCGGCATCAGGTGGCGGCGGTTGGAGGTGGCATAGAACACCACGTTGTCCGGCCGGCCTTCGATGCCGCCCTCCAGCACCGCCTTCAGCGATTTGTAGGCGGCGTCCTGGCCGTCGAACGAGAGATCGTCGCAGAACACCACGAAGTGGCGCGGCGAGGTCCTGATCATCGACAGCAGCGCCGGCAGCGAGGGGATGTCCTCGCGATGGATCTCGACCAACGCCAAGGGACCGGGCGGTCCGCCCATCTCGCGGTTCACGTGAGCGTGCACGGCCTTCACGATCGAGCTCTTGCCGGCGCCGCGCGAGCCCCACAGCAGGGCGTTGTTGGCCGGCAGCCCCTTGGCGAAGCGCCGCGTGTTGTCGAGCAGGATCTCCTTCTGGCGGTCGACCCCCATCAGCAGGTCGAGGTCGACCCGGTTGACCTTGGGCACGGCCTCCAGGCGATGGCCGGCGGCATGCCAGACATAGGCTTCGGCGGCGGCGATGTCGGCGGTGGCAGGTGCGGGCGGGGCGAGCCGGTCGAGCGCTTCGACAATGCGTGAAAGCGTGGCTTTAAGGTCTTGATCCATCGTTGCCGGCGGCCTGAAAGGGGGCGACCATACGCTCCCGCAGTTGCGTTGCAAAGCAGGGCGGGGCCGCTATAGTCCGCGCGCTTTTCGGCCGGGCAAGGCGCCGCCGGAAGAATGAAGATCGGAGCGCAAGATGTTGATATCGGAAGCATGGGCCCAGGCGGGCGGTGGCGCGGGCGGCGGCGATTTCCTCGTCCAGCTCTTCCCCCTGATCCTGATCTTCGTCGTCTTCTATTTCCTGCTGATCCGGCCGCAGCAAGCCAAGGTCAAGGCGCAGCGCGAGATGCTGTCCGGCGTGAAGCGCGGCGACCGCGTCGTCACCGGCGGCGGCATCATCGGCCTGGTCACCAAGGTGATCTCCGACAACGAAATCCAGGTGGAACTCGCAGAAGGCGTGCGGGTGCGCATCATCAAGCAGACCATCACCGACATCGTCAGCCGCGGCGAATCGGTGCGTGGGGCCAAGGACGCCGAGAAGGACGAGAAGCCGATGCTGCCGGCCCCCGCGCCGGCGGCCGAGCGCAAGAGTTTGCTGGGCAGCCTGTTCGGTGGTGGCAGAAAGCCGTCGTAAGGACCAAGTAGAAGGTCAGCATGCTCAATCTTCAGCGCTGGCAGACGATCGCCGTGATTGCCTTCACGGCGCTCGCCGTGCTGTTCGCCCTGCCGAACGTCCTGCCGGCCGTGGTGCTCGACCACCTGCCGGGCTGGTATCAGCAGAGCCGCATCAATCTCGGCCTGGACCTGCGCGGCGGCGCCCACTTCCTGCTGGAAGCCGACCTGCGTTCGGTGCTGAACGAGCGCCTCACTAACCTCAGCGATTCGGTGCGCGGCGAGCTGCGCAAGCAACAGGTGCCGTTCAAGGACATCACGGTCGAGCAGGGCCGCGCCGTGAACGTCGTGCTGCGCGACGAGACCCAGCGCGCCAAGGCGATCGAGGCGATCCGCAACGTCGACCCGTCGCTCGGCGTGTCGGGCAGCGGCGACACCATCCGGCTGGCCTACTCCGACCAGGACCTGTTCCGCCGCAAGAAGGAAGTGATCGACCAGTCGATCGAGATCCTGCGCCGCCGCGTCGACGAGACCGGCACCATCGAGCCCACCATCGTGCGCCAGGGCGACGACCGCATCCTGCTGCAGGTGCCGGGCATCAAGGACACCACCGACCTCAAGCGCAAGATCAACCAGACGGCCAAGCTCACCTTCCACTTGGTCAACGAGGACGTAGCCGCGGCGGGTCCGAATGCCCCCGTGCCACCGACCACTTTCATGGTGCCGACGCGCGAGGGCATGCAGGAGCTCCGGCGCAGCAATCCCAAGGCGTGGGAGGAGATCCAGGCGGCCAACCCGCGCCTCGGCCCCGAGCAGATCTGCCGGCGCTACCAGCCGCAGTGCCTGCCGGTGCTGAAGCGCGTGGTCGTGGGCGGCGAGGATCTTGACGACGCCAAGGCCACCTTCGAGCAGCAGCAGGGCGGCCGGCCGATCATCAGCTTCACCTTCAATGCCGCCGGCGGCCGCGCCTTCTGCGCCGCCACGCGCGCCAACATCGGCAAGCGGCTGGCCATCCAGCTCGACAACGAGATCATCAGCGCCCCGGTCGTGCAGGGCGCGATCTGCGGCGGCAGCGGCATCATCACCGGCACCTTCACCACCCAGCAGACGCAGGAGCAGGCGCTGCTGCTGCGCTCGGGGGCGCTGCCGGCCACCCTCACCATCATCGAGGAGCGCACGGTGGGCGCCGACCTCGGCGCCGACGCCATCCGCGACGGCACCGTCGCGGCCCTGGTCGGCACGGCGCTGGTCATCCTGCTCATGCTCGTCGTCTACGGGCCGGTGTTCGGCGGCTTCGCCAGCCTCGCCATGATGGTCAACATGCTGCTGGTGTTCGCCGGCATGTCGGTCCTCGGCGCTTCGCTGACCTTGCCCGGCATCGCGGGCCTGGTGCTGACCGTCGGCATGTCGGTCGATTCCAACGTGCTGATCTACGAGCGCGTGCGCGAGGAAAGCGCCGCTGGCCGTTCGCCCTTCAGCGCGGTCGCCACCGGCTACGAGCGCGCGCTGACGGCGGTGATCGATTCCAACCTGACGGCGCTGATCGCGGGCGTCCTGCTGTTCGGCTTCGGCTCGGGCCCGATCCGAGGCTTCGCCACCTCGCTGACCTTGGGCCTGCTCACCCATCTGTTCACGGCCACCATCTTCACCCGCATGCTGCTGGCCGCCTGGGTGCGCTGGCGGCGGCCGACCGCTTTGCCGATCTGAGGCGCCATCCATGTTGTGGAGACCGCACCACCTCATCCGCGCCCGGACCAACTTCGACTTCCTGGGCAAGCGCAAGATCGCACTGGTCCTGTCGACGGTGATCAACGTCGCCTCGCTGGTCGGCGTCTTCGTGTTCGGCCTCAATTTCGGCATCGACTTCGAGGGCGGCATCGCCATCCAGGTGAAGGCCAAGCAGGGTAACGTGCAACTCGACGAGCTGCGCTCGACCCTGGGCCATCTCGGCGTCGGCGAGGTGTCGCTGCAGGAATTCGGCGACGCCAGCACCGCGCTCATCCGCGTCCAGCGCCAGGAAGGCAACAACCAGTGCGTGGCCAACGCCGAACGCGTCATGAAGCGGCGCGCCGGCGACGGCTGGGCAGTCAAGCCCGGACCGGCCGGGACCGGCGACGTCGCGTTCACCGCGCCGAACGCGCTCGACGCCGTCAACTGGCGCGACGCCGTGAGCCGCGTCGGCCTCACCGTCCAGGAGCGCCAGCTGCCGCGCGGCACGGTCAATACCGCCAAGATCGACATGACGCCCGAGCAGCGCGCCGAATGGTGCCAGCAGGTGGCGATCAAGCTCGTCGAGGACACGATCGGCAGCAACTACGAGCTGCGCGGCACCGAATCGGTCGGGCCCAAGATCGGCGAAGAGCTGATGCGCAACGGCGTGCTCGCCGTGGTGGCGACGCTGGCCGCCATCGCGATCTACGTCTGGTTCCGCTTCGAATGGCAGTTCGGCGTCGGCGCCCTGATCGCCCTGCTGCACGACGTGCTGTGCACCGTGGGCCTGTTCGTGCTGCTGCAGCTCGACTTCAGCCTGACGGCGCTCGCTGCGTTGCTGACCATCGCCGGCTACTCGATCAACGACACGGTCGTGATCTTCGACCGCGTGCGCGAGAACATGCGGCGCTACAAGAAGATGGGTCTGGTCGAGCTCCTGAACTTCTCGATCAACGAGACGCTGGCGCGCACGCTGATGACCTCGGGCACGGTGTTCGTGGCGGTGCTGGCGCTGGTGCTGTTCGGCGGGCCTGTGCTCTACAGCTTCTCGATCGCCATGCTGTGGGGCGTCATCGTCGGCACCTACTCGTCGATCTGGGTCGCCTCGGCCTGCCTGGTCTATCTGAAGCTCAGGCCCGAGCAGCTCAGGATCGACGAGGAGAAGGCCGAGAAGGCCAAGGCGTGATCCCGCCCCGGCAGGGTGGGCCCGCTGACAAGACCCTGCCGACGCCGGACCCCGCGCAGGTCCAGCTCATCCGCAGCTACGGCCCCGGCCATTTCAAGATCGGCGAGCACGAATGGCGTTCGCCCGTGGTGGTGACGCCGACGCGGACCACGGCGTGGGCCGTCGCCCGCGCCGAAGACCTCGCCCTCGACAATCTCGCGGCCCTCAAGGAGGCGCCGACGCCGACCGAGCTTCTGGTCGTTGGCTGTGGGGCGCGAGCGGTGTTCCTGCCGCCGGCATTGCGCGCGGCGCTGAAATCGGCCGGCCTGTCGCTCGAGGTGGTCGACACGGGTTCGGCCTGCCGCATCTACAACGTGCTGCTCGCCGAAGGCCGGCGCGTGGCGGCCGCGCTGATTCCGGTCTAGATGCGCTGGGGGCGCGCCTCCAGTGGCGCGTCTTCTCATGCTCTTCCGGACCGCGCGCCTCCTGGCGCGCTCATGAGGCGCGCGGGACGCGCGCGGTCCGGAAGACCATGACGCGCCACTGGAGTGGCGCGCCCCCAGCAAAAAGAAAGCCTCGCCGCGGACGGCGAGGCTTCCTCCAGGCAGGACCGCGTCGAACTACTTGCGGTTCAGGATGTAGAAGACCACGGCGATCGCGACCAGGCCTACCAGGCCTTGTCCGCCGAGACCCTTGATGAAGGTCATGATGTTCGCGGCGATGTCGTTGCCCAGGAAGGGCATCGCATTGCCGAACAGAAGCTGCAGGATGATGCCCAGCGCCAGCAGGGCGATACCGAGATCGGTGAGGCGCAGGATCACCATCTTGCCGCGATCGAACCATTCCATGTCCATCTCCTTGTCGTTTCTTTTTGTGAGGGGGTACGCGGGGTTACTTGCGGTTGAACAGGTAGAGAATGATGGCGATCGCCACCAATCCCACGACGCCGTTGCTGCCCAGCGCCGTCAGGAGCTTGAGCAGGTTGCCGACGACATCGCCGCCCAGGAAAGGCACGGCGGTGCCGAACAGCATTTGCAGCACGATGGCCAGCGCCACCAGCAAAAGGCCCAACTCCGTGATCTTGAGGATCCAGGTTTTGGCCTTGTCGAACATCTCCATCACTTGTTGTTCCTCCGTTGCAGCGGGATCGGAGAGGTCCCGCTTCACTCAATCGTCGACGATTGAACGCGGAAGCATGCGCGACTACGCGAGGGGGACGCGTGGGACACGCGACGGCCTGATCGTGGCCTGGGCAAATGCCCACGAATGCATTGTAATATTATTGCCAGAAATTAGCAATATGTAGGGGGAGGGGCGGGGAAGGCACCCCAGATATGTGTTCCTAAGGGAGCGCGGGCCTCTGGCCCGCTCATGATGCGGGCCGGAGGCCCGCGCTCCCAAAGAAAACGGGGCCCGGTAGGGCCCCGCTTCCTTGATCTCTTGTGGATCGATCAGATGGGCGCGTTCTGCTGCGCCACCATGCAGTAGAGCATGCCGATCGAGAACATGGTGTTGAAGCGGCTGGCATAGAGCGCGGGCTTGGCGGCTGCCGCCTTCTGCTCGGCCGTCGCTTCGACGAGGCCCAGGATCTTCTGCTGGTTCGGCCAGATGATGAACCAGACGTTGAAGGCCATGACCAGCGCCATCCACATGCCGATGCCGATCATCACGAAACCGGGGCGCAGCGTCAGCGCGTTGACGATGTAGCCCAGCATCCAGGCGAGCAGCAGGCCGGTGATCACCGTGGCGAGCGCGGCGTAGCGGAAATAGAAGAGGACGTTGGGTGCGATGAACTTGCTGATCGCGGCGCGATGCTCGACCGGCTGGATGGTCGGCATGGTCGGTACTTGCACGAAGTTGAGGTACCACAGCAGGCCGATCCACAGCACGCCGCTGATCACGTGCAGCCAGCGCATGAGGAAGGTGGCATAGGAGTGATCGACCTTGGTCATCTGTCCGGTGGCCAGCCCGACGACGATGACGATGGCGATGATCAGCACGACCCCGGCGATGACGGTATTTCTGGGCGATGTGAAGATGGCACCCATGTCAGGTATCCCTTTTATCTTGTTGATGGGCTTAGTGAATCTCCAATTGCGCATTGTACGCGCAGAAGCCTCAGCGTTCAACGGCCGCACGCTGGAGTTTTCCGCTGCATGAGTGATGCCTACCTAGCACCTGCAGCATCGCATCGCTACGCGCTCGACCTCGTGCGCAGCGCCGATCGCGATCGCTTCCTCGGCGCACTGTTCGCACCCGAACCCGCGCGCACCGATCTGTTGGCGCTGTTGGCCTTCAATCACGAGCTCGCTCGCACACGCTCTGTCACGCGCGAGCCGATGTTGGCGCGCATTCGATTGGAATGGTGGCGCGAGGCTGTCGCCGAGGCGGCCGGCACCGGCAAGCCGCGCGCGCAGCCAATCGTCGAATCGCTGAGCGAAACCGTGCGGCGTCGTCGCCTGCTGCCGCAGGACCTCATCGCCCTGATCGATGCGCGCGAGGAGGAGATCGAAGGCCCGCTCGACGTGCTGCGCGCCGGCCACGCCCTGGCCGACCTCGAGCTCGCCGTGCTGGGCGTCGCCGACGAGCCGAGCCGGCGCGCGGCGCGTGCGGTCTCGGCGGCCTGGTTGATGGGCGAAGGGCCCGAGCGCGACGCAATGCTGGCTGAAGCGCGTGCGCTCCGCCGCGAGATCGAGCCGGCGGCGTTGCCGATCCTGCTGCCGGCCCTCTCGCTCGGCGACATCGGCGCCTGGCGCAAGCCGCTCGCCTATTGGTGGGCGGCCCGGCGCGGTCGATACTGATCCGCATGTCCCAGCGCATCGACAAGTCGTGGGTCGTCTTGCGCAGCATCGAGAACGGCGAGCACGACCGCTGTGTCGACCTGTTCCGCCGGCCCGACGGCAGCTTCGGCTTCGATGAGTTCCGCCGCGACGTCGAGGATGCCGGCGCCTGGACGCCGGTTGCGTACCACTCGGGCGCCGCCTATTCCTCGATGGACGACACCTTGAGCGCCGCCGTCAAAGCCGTGGTGTGGCTGGGTGGGGCTCTGAAGGATCGATAGGGACAACGGAGGAAACGTGGCGCGCGCAAAGGCCAATGGCATCGAGATCGAATACGAGACGGCGGGCAACAAGAGCGATCCCGCCCTGCTGCTGATTATGGGGCTGGGCGCCCAGCTCACCATCTGGCCGGATGCGCTGGTCGAAGGGCTGGCCAAGAAGGGCTTCTTCGTCGTCCGCTTCGACAACCGCGACACCGGACTCACGACCGACTTCGGCGCGTGGGGCGTGCCCAACATCGTCGAGGCGATCGGCAAGGTGATGATGGGCAAGAAGGTCGATGCGCCCTACCTCGTGAAGGACATGGCGGGCGATGGCATCGGCCTGCTCGACGTGCTCGGCATCGACGAGGCGCACATGGTGGGCGCCTCGATGGGCGGCATGATCGCCCAGACCGTCGCTGGACTGTGGCCGCAACGCACGCGCTCGCTGGTGTCGATCTATTCGACCAGCGGCCGGCCCGGCCTGCCGCCCGGCAAGCCCGAGGCGCTGGCGATGCTGACGGCGCAGCCCGAGGGACCCTCGCGCGAGCAGCGCGTCAAGCACGGCATGAAGCTGCGCACCGTGATCGGCAGTCCCGGCTACCCGGCGGACGAGGCCACCCTGCGCGCCTTCGTCGAGAAGAACGTCGACCGTCGCTGGTATCCCGAGGGCGGGGCGCGGCAGTACCTGTCGATCATTGCCTCGGGCGATCGCGTCGAGCTCCTGAAGACGATCAAGGCGCCGACCCTGGTGCTGCACGGCGAGGAAGATCCGTTGCTGCCCGTCGAATGCGGCCGCGACGTCGCGCGCCTGATACCGGGTGCGGAGATGCAGACCTATCCCGGCTGGGGCCACGACTTTCCCAGCCAGCTGATCCCGACGTTGGTCGATCGCGTTGCGGGGTTCTGCAAGGGCAAATGACACCACGTCATGACGGAGGAATCATGAAATTCGGCATCTTCTACGAGCACCAGCTGCCGCGGCCGTGGGGCCCCAACAGCGAGTACCAGCTCCTGCAGGACTCGCTCACCCAGATCGAGCTCGCCGACAAGCTCGGCTACGACTACGCCTGGGAGGTCGAGCATCACTTCCTGGAGGAGTACTCGCACTCCTCGGCGCCCGAGGTGTTCCTCGGTGCCGCCAGCCAGCGCACCAAGCGCATCCGGCTCGGCCACGGTGTGGTCCAGCTCACCACCAACCAGCCGCATCGCGTCGCCGAGCGTATCGCCACGCTCGACCTGCTGTCGGGTGGCCGCGTCGATCTCGGCATGGGCGAGGCGGCGGGACCGGCCGAGCTCCATCCCTTCAACATCCGCGTGCGCGACAAGCGCGAGCGCTGGGAAGAGGCGGTCAAGGCGATCGTGCCGATGTTCACCAAGGAGAGCTGGGAGTTCCACGGCCAGTACTACGACTTCGAGGCGCGCAACGTCATTCCCAAGCCCTATCAGAAGCCGCATCCGCCCTTGTGGGTCGCCTGCTCCAACATCCAGACCATCGGCAAGGCCGGCGAATGGGGCATGGGCGCGCTCGGCTTCACCTTCGTCACGCCCGAGGCGGCGCGGGCCTGGGTGCACAAGTACTACAACAACCTTCTGAACAACGCGCAGAAGCTCACGGACTATCCGAGCAATCCCAATGTCGCGATGGTGTCGGGCTTCATGTGCGCGGCCACCGACGAAGAAGCCGAGGCCAAGGCTGCCGGCTGGACCTTCTTCATCTTTGCGCTCTCCTACTACGGCCGGAAAGGCGTCGACGCGCCCGGCACGTCCGATCTGTGGAAGGAGTACCAGAGCTGGAAGGGCGGACCCGAGGAGCGCAAGGCGCTCGACTCCGGCCTGATCGGCTCGCCCGAGACCATCCGCAAGAAGCTGCGCCAGTTCCAGCAGAGCCGCGTCGACCAGGTGATCCTCTTGAACCAGGCCGGCAAGACCAGCCATCAGGACATCTGCGATTCGCTGGAGTTGTTCGCGAAGGAAGTCATGCCCGAGTTCCACGCCGCCGAGGCCGAGCATGCCGAGTGGAAACGCAAGGTGATGGCGCGCGAGATCGTGCTGGAAGACCTCGATGTCCAGAAATACGACATTTATAGCCACCAGAACGAACACATCGTCCGCCTCACGCCCGAACAGCTCAAAGCCAAGATGGCGGAGAAGGAAGCGGCGGCGAAGGTGGCCGGTGGCGAGGACTGATCATTGCTGGGGGCGCGCCACTCCAGTGGCGCGTCATGCGGGAGCGCGGGCCTCCGGCCCGCTCATGATCATGATGCGGGCCGGAGGCCCGCGCTCCCAAAGAAGAAGACGCGCCACTTACGACGGAGCTTTTGCTCCGTCTCTAGTGGCGCGCCCCCAGCGATGAAAGTCCCCGTCCTGATCGCCGGCGGCGGGCCGGTCGGCATGACGCTGGCCCGCACCTTGGCGTCGTTCGGCATCCGCTGCCTCTTGGTCGAGCGCAACGCTTCGACCACGCGGCATCCCAAAATGGACATCACCAACGGCCGCTCGATGGAGCTGTTCCGCCGGCTCGGCCTTTTAGACAAGCTGCGCGCTGTCGCCGTGCCTGAGGAGAACAACTTCGACGTCTCTTGGATCACGTCGCTGACGGGCCGCGAACTGCACCGCTTTCGTTATCCCAGCGTCATCGAGAAGCGTGCCGAGATCCTAGCCAGGAACGACGGCACCCAGCCGCGCGAGCCCGCCATGCGCGTCAGCCAGGTCATGATCGAGCCCGTGCTGCAGACTGCCGTCCTGAACCATCCGCTGGTCGATGCACGCTGGGGCGTGGCCTTCGAGGATTTCGAGCAGGACGCCGATGGCATGACGGCGACGTTGCGTACGGTCGAGACCGGTGCCACCGAGCACGTGCGCTGCGACTTCCTCGCCGGCTGCGACGGCGGCTCGAGCATCGTGCGCGACCAGCTCGGCATCGGCCTGGAGGGCCGCGCCGCCGTCGCCCACCGCTACATGATTCATTTCCGCTCCGACGCGCGCGACATCCTGCAGGCCTTCGGCATCGCCTGGCACTACCAGACCGCGCGCGGCACCCTGATCGCGCAGGACGACAAGGACACCTGGACCTTGCAGACGCGGCCGCCGCCCGGCGTTGACGTGCCCAACCTCGATCCCGACGCCGTGCTCGAGGCGTGGGTCGGCCGGCCGTTTGCACGCGAGATCCTGGTCGCCAATCCCTGGTTCACGCATCTCTTGCTGGCCGAGCGCTACCGGGGCGGCCGCGTCTTCCTGGCCGGCGACTCGGCGCACCAATACATCCCGACTGGCGGCTACGGCATGAACACCGGCATCGGCGATGCCATCGATCTCGGCTGGAAGCTCGCTGCGACGCTCAAGGGCTTCGCTGGTCCGGGGCTGCTCGCCTCCTATGAAGCGGAGCGCCGGCCGGTCGGATATCGCAATCGCTTGGCCTCGGAGCGCCATACCGGTGTGCGCATCAAGATCGGCGAACTCTACGAACGAATCAGCGATCCCGACGTGCTGGCGCGCGAAATCGAGGCCCTGGGCAACGCCGAGAACGAAAGCTGGGGCGTCGAGTTCGGCTATCGCTACGACGGTGTCGAGCCCGATCCCCTGAAGTACGAGCCGACCACCACGCCGGGCGCGCGTCTGCCCAGCACCTTCCTGCGTGACGGCAGCGCGCTCTACGACCGCCTCGGCCCGTGGTTCACGCTGCTGGTCTTCGGCAATGCCGATCCGTCGCCGTTGATCGATTCCGCGCCGGCGCCGCTCGACACCGTATTGGTCGATGATCCGGTGGCGCCGATCTACGAGGCCAGGCTGGTGCTGGTGCGGCCCGACACCCACGTCGCCTGGCGTGGCGACGCCTGCACCGACGGCCGCGCCGTCTGGCGTCAGGTGCTGGCCTGAATTTCAAATTGCAATTTAAGGAGTGTAGCGCCCGCCGGCCCGCGGATGAAGGCCCGTCCTCGCGGACCGGTTATGCCGCCCGCTCGATTGACCATCCACCGCTGTCGGCAACAGCATGACTGGCAACTTGCATGGGCAAACAGGCGGAGCGTTGAGCGAATGACCAAGCCGTGGCGTGTCGATGTGCTGGAATGCCGGGGAAGCTCCTACGATGTCGGCAAGCAGATGGCCGATGCCTTCCTGAAGACGACGCGCGGCCGCGCCTATGCGCGCCGCAAGGAGCGCCGGCCCTTCGCCTTCAGCCTGCGGAACGCCGAGGCCGCCCTCAAGACCTGGGCGCCCAATGTCTGGGAGGAACTGCACGGCCTTGCAAGCGGCCTGAAGATCCCGCTCGAGCGCGCGGTGGCGGAATATTCGAACGCCCGCCTGCGCTATCCACCGCGAGGCTGCTCGGCGGTCATGAGCGCGGGCCTCTACGGACGCAACTACGACTACGACGTTGGGCATTACGACCGCATCCTGGTTGCCGTCCAGCCCAAGGGCGTCCATGCCAGCATCGGCTTCTCCGATCGCTTCACCGGCCGCCTCGACGGCATGAACGAGCACGGGCTCTGCGTCGGCCTGCACCAGGTGAGCCAGGCGGCATCGCGGCCGGGCCTCGTCTGCATCCTGATCGTGCGCATCGTGCTCGATCAGTGCGCAACGACGCGGGAAGCCGTGACGCTGTTGCGACGGATACCGCACGGCCAATCCTTCAACTATTCGCTGATCGATGCCGGCGGCAGCGCCGCCGTGGTCGAGGCCTCGCCGGCGGCGGTCGTCGTGCGCGAAGGCGAGCAACTGGGCTGCAGCAATCATTTCCTGTCGCCGTCGCAACAGGCCTTCAACCGTCGCAATCCCGGCTCGTACCGGCACCTGCCGGCGCTCGAGAAATTTGCCCGCGAGCGGCTGGCGGCCGACCGCCTGTTCAAGGCGCTCAACGACTCGCTGTCGCCGGTCTTCGATCACCGCTACACCACCGGTTCCGGCACGATGCACACCATCGTCTGCACGCCGGCCGAACGGCTAATGCAGATCGGCGTCGGCGGCGACGCCACGCCCAGCAACATCGACTTCAGCAGCTGGGTGAGGGGACGGCCGCTCGGGCTGGATGCGTTGACCGGACAGCTCGGCGGAACCGCCAAGCCGTTCGATCCCGGCCGCCGCGTGATCGTGAAACCCGAAGGCCCAGCCAAGGCGTTCATCGGCACGCGGCTCGACAACGCCCTGTTCAGGGACGTGACGCTCGCCAACGCATCGTTCGCGAATGTCAGCCTGGCGGGTGCAAAGTTTGACGACATCGACTTCAGCAACACCGTCATCACGTCGAACTGCAACTTCAACGGCATGCAGATCGCCGGTGTCGGCGTGAGGGAGCTTCTGGCAGCCTACGCCCAGCGCCGACCAGAGGAGCAGGCATGAAGATCGCGGTCATCGGCGGCGGCATCGGCGGGCTTTCCGCGGCGCTGCATCTCCTGAAGGCGGGGCTCGACGTCCATGTCTACGAGCAGTCGCCGCGCATCGGCGAGATCGGCGCCGGCATCCAGATCAGCCCCAACGCCTCGCGGCTGCTGGTGCGGCTCGGCCTGAAGCCGGCGATGGATCGCGTCGGCGTGCGGCCGGCTGCCGTCAATCAGCGGCGCTGGGACGATGGCCGCACCCTGCAGCGGGCACCGCTGGGACCGGAGGTCGAGACGGTCTTCGGCGCGCCTTACTATCACTTCCATCGCGGCGATCTCGCCGAGTTCCTGGGCGACGCCGTGCCCGCCGAACGCCTGCATGTCGGCCATCGGCTGGTCGGCCTGGAGCAGAAGGGCGAGCGGGCGGCCGCGCGCTTCGACAACGGCGCCTCGGTCGAGGCCGACCTCGTGATCGGCGCCGACGGCATCCACAGCCGCGTCCGCCGTCTCACCTTCGGGCCGGAGAAGCCGCGCTTCACCGGCTGCGTCGCCTGGCGCGGCCTGGTGCCGGCCGAGCGCATAAGGCATCTCGGCATCGAAGTCGCGTCGCACAACTGGATGGGGCCCGACGGGCATGTCGTGCACTACTGGGTCGGCGCGGGACGATTCATGAATGTCGTCTGCGTCACCGAGCACGGCACATGGACGGACGAATCGTGGACCACCAAGGGCGACGTCGCGGAAGCACTGGCGCGCTACGAGGGCTGGCATCCCACCGTGCGCGGCCTGATCCAGGCCTTTCCCGAAACCTTCGTCTGGGCGCTGCACGACCGCCTGCCGTTGCCGCGCTGGACCGAGGGCCGGGTCACGCTGCTGGGCGACGCCTGCCATCCCATGCTGCCGTTCATGGCCCAGGGCGCGGCGCAATCGATCGAGGATGGTGCCGCCTTGGCATCGCTGCTGGCGACGATGCCCGGCGATGTGACGGGGGCGCTCAGGCGCTACGAGGAACTACGCAAACCGCGCGCGACGCGCCTGCAAGGGGCAAGCTCTGCCAATCGTACGCGCTTCCATCTGCCTGATGGGTCCGAACAACAGAAGCGCGACGCGGCGATGGCGGCCTCAGGCGACCGCTCGATCGCCAACATCGGCTGGCTCTACATGCACGATGCGGCGTCGATCGCCTGAGACCTGTAGCTTAGTAGCTGTACTGGCGCGGAGTCGTGGCCGCACCGATCGCTGCGCCGCCGACGGCGCCGATCGCCGCACCGGCCCACGGATTGCCCGCTGCAGCCCCGATCAAGGCGCCGCCGCCGGCACCGATCGCGCCGCCGGTCAGGGCGCGGTCGACCGGCCGGTCGCCGCAGGCCGCGGTGGCCAGCGCCAGCACGCCGATGATGGCAAGGGATTTGAGACGCAACATGAAAGCCTCCTCGTGATCCGGTCGCTGAAGAACGGATGAAGAAGGCAGTGGTTGCGGCGCGGCCGGCGCACGCCTTCGTGCGGCCACCAATGGGCCACCACGAAGGCGTGATCCGCTACGGCTATTTGTTCGGATTGATCAGGAACTTCTCGCCCGTCGAGCGCTTGCCGTAGACGGCAATGTTCTTGAGATCGAGCACCTCGGGCAGGGACACCACCTTGGTGTAGTGGCTGGCGAAGGTGGTCTTGAGGCTGTTCACGACGCGCTCGCGCAGCGGTGCCTGGCCGGGCCGACCGATCTTCTGCAGGAACGGCGTCAGCAGCCAGCCACCGACACCCCACGCCATGCCGTAGTTGCGCGAGAGCTCGACGGGTCCGGTATTGAGGCTGCCGTAGACATAGACCTGCTTGTGCGTGGTCGAGCCGTAGCGGCTGTACTCCTTGGCCGTCTTGTTCAGCGCCATCTCCATGCTGGTCAGGATCTGGCTGGCGAGTTTGCCGCCGCCGATCGCATCGAAGGCGATGGTGGCGCCGGTCTCGACCAGCGCCTGCGTCAGCTCCTCGGTGAAGTTGGCCGACGTCGAATCGACGACGTGCTTGGCGCCGATGCCGCGCAGGAGCTTGGCCTGCTCGGCGCTGCGCACGATGTTCACCAGGGGAATGCCGTCTTCCAGGCAGATCTTGTTCAGCATCTGGCCGAGGTTGGAGGCGGCTGCGGTATGGACCAGCGCCTTGTGGCCCTCCCGTTTCATGGTCTCGGTCATGCCGAGCGCCGTCAGCGGATTGACGAACCACGAGGCGCCCTCGGCCGCCGTCGTGCCGGCAGGCAGGGGCTGGCAGTCGGTCGCTTTCAGCAGCCGGTACTGGGAGTACATCGCGCCGCCGACGGCCGACACCGTCTTGCCCAGCAGCGCCTGGGCCGCTTCCGATGAGCCCGCCTTGATCACGGTTCCCGCGCCCTCGTTGCCGACCGGCATCGCCTGGTCGAGCCGCGCGGCAAGGAAGGGCAGGGTCTGCTCCGGCACCTTGGCCGTCACCTTGATGTCGGCACCGCTGCCCGAGGCCTTGGCCGTGCTCATGTCGGCCGGTCCGATCAGCAGGCCGAGATCCGACGGGTTGATCGGCGTCGCCTCGACCTTGACCACGACCTGGTCCGCCGCAGGCTCGGGGATCGGCATTTCCACCAGCGACAGCTGGAGCTCGCCGCTCTTGGTGATGAGGGAGCGAAGTTGCAGTCCTGTCGTTGCGCTCATGGTCGTCCTCCCGCTAATCCGTGCATGAGACCTTTGTTAGCACATCTCGCCCGCCGGGACGCTATGCTCGCCCCCATTCAGCGGAGATGGGGCGGAGGTCCGGATGGCGAACTGGCAGGCGTCGCTCCTCATGCAGCTGGGTCATCGACTGAGGCCACCATGATCGAAATCAACGGCATGGCGCACGTCATCCTGACGGTCAGCCAGTGGGACAAGGCGCACGCCTTCTACGGCGAGCTGCTGCCCTTCCTCGGCCTCACCAAGGTCTATGACGGCAACAACTTTCTCTATCACGTGGGCGGCCGCACCGCGGTCGGCATCCAACGCTGCGCGCCCGAGCACGAGGGTCAACGCTTCGTCGCCAGCCGCATTGGCCTGCATCACTTCTGCATCCGCGCCCGATCGCGCGAGGATGTCGACCGCGTCGCCGCCAAGCTGCGCGAGATGGGTGCCCATATCGATCGCGGTCCGATGGCCGGCGACTGGGCGCCCGGCTACTACTACATCGTGTTCGAGGACCCCGACGGCATCCGGCTCGAAGTGAACTTCATCCCCGGCAAGGGCCTGCTGGTCGGCGACAAGCCGCTCAGCCCCTCGAGCGATCCCGACTGGAACCAGGATCCGACACCGCGCTTCTGACGGTGCCTTGACGTATCCATGATATTGGATGAATATCCAATATAATGGAAATCAACGAACGCATCGCCGCGCGCGTGCGCCAAATCCGGGCCGACAGCGGGCTGGCGCTCGACGCCCTGGCCGAGCGCTCGGGCGTCAGCCGCTCGATGATCTCGCTGATCGAGCGCGGCGAGAGCAGCCCGACGGCGGTGGTGCTGGAGAAGCTCGCGACCGGGCTCGGCGTGCCGCTGGCCTCGCTGTTCGATGCGCCGGCGGCGACGGCCGATCCCGTGTCGCGCCGCAAGGACCAGGTCGAATGGCGCGATCCCGCCTCGGGCTACGTTCGGCGCAACGTCTCGCCGTCGGGTTTTCCCTCGCCATTGCAGATCGTCGAGGTCGTCTTTCCCGCGGGCGCCCGCGTGGCCTACGAGACCGGCGCGCGGCCGGGCGTGACGCATCAGCAGATCTGGGTGCTGCAGGGGGCGCTCGAGGTGACGCTGGGCAAGGCCCGCCACGAGCTCGGCGCCGGCGACTGCCTCGCCATGGTGCTCGACCAGCCGATCACCTTCCGCAATCGGACGACCAGGCCCGTCCGCTACGTTGTGGTCATCGACCACAGGCCGTGATGGACGCCGTCGACGTTGCCGCCGCGCTCATGAGCGCCGTCCTGCATGCCGGCTGGAATGCTGCGGTGAAGGCGAGCCGCGATCCGCCGCGCGCCATGACGGCGCAGATGCTCTTGAGTGCGGTGCTGGTGCTGCCGGGCCTCCTGTGGTCCGGCCTGCCGCCACTCGCGGCATGGCCGTGGATCGCTGCATCGACCTTGCTGAACGTCGTCACCGTGACAGCGTTGCTGCGCGGTTATGAGCTCGGCGGATTCGGCCTTGTCTATCCCGTCGCCCGTGCCGTCGCCGTCGTGCTGGTCGTGCCTCTGGTGGCCGTGGTTGCCGGCGGCTGGCCGGGTCCCGCGGCCCTCGGCGGCATCGCCATCATCGCGCTGTCGCTCGCCTTGATCGCGTGGGACACCGCGCGTGACCGCGGCGTTCCCCTGCGGGCATTGGCATGGATCCTCGCCGCGGGCATCGGTGCCGCTGGCTATGTCCTCTGCGATGCGCAAGGCGTGCGCGCATCGGGTTCGCCATGGGCCTACGGCTTCGTCGTCTCGATCACCAACGCCGCGGCCATGTGCTGGCGCCAGCGCCACAACGGCGCGCCGTGGACGCAGCTGCAAGGGCAATGGGCGGTGGCCGTGCCTGCCGCGATGGCGTCCGTCGCCTCGTACCTGCTCATCCTCTGGGTCTGGGCCCACGCGCCGATCGCGCCGGCGGCGGCCTTGCGCGACACCAGTGCGGTGTTCGCCATCCTGATCGCCGTCGTCTGGCTGAAGGAGCCTTTCACAGGCACACGCATCCTGGCTGTGCTGCTGGCAGCAGTGGCAGTTCCGCTCCTGCGGCTGGGGTGATTGACCACGACCGGGTCTGTCGCGGCGAGGCTGATCGGCGGATAATGCCGCAGCGGCCGTGAGCCGGCCGCGAGCGCGTGCCACGTGTTCTAGTCCGTTCCCAATCGATCGAGGGAGGATGACGATGGCGACCTATTGCGTGCTGGGAAGCTTCACCGAGCAGGGTGTCCACAACGCCAAGGCATCGCCCAAGCGGGCCGAAGCCTTCCGGAAGATGGCGAAGAAGTGCGGGGTGACGGTCAAGGACGTCTACTGGGCGCAAGGCCAGTATGACGTTGTCACCATTCTCGAGGCGGCGGACGACCTTGCCGTCACGTCGCTCGCCTTGAGCGTCGGTGCGCTGGGCAACATCCGCACCCAGACGCTGCGACTGTTCTCGGCCGACGACATGAAAGCGATCATCGCGAAGATGGCGTAGTCGGCCGGCGCAACAGATAAGTGTCCATGATCCAGCCGTTGGCGCGGCGCGCTTCGCTGCGCCGGCGATGGATCTCGTCGGCCACGTCCTTGACCTTGCCGGCGATCAGGATCTGGTCGGTCGTACCGAGATAGGCGCCCCAGTAGATGTCGACGTCCTGGTCGGCGAAGCGCCTGAATGTGTCCTCGCCGTCGAGCAGCACGACGACGCTGTCGATACCCGGCGGGAAGCCGTTGGCGAGCCTGCGGCCCGTCGTGATCGTCACGGCCTCGGCGATCCGGTTGAGCGGGATCCTGTGCGCCGCTGCCAGCGCCTGGATGGCGGTGATGCCGGGAATCACTTCGTAGTCGAAGGCGAGGCCGTCTTCCTTCAGCGCATCGAGATTGCGGATGGTGCTGTCGTAGAGCATGGGATCGCCCCAGACGAGGAAGGCGCCGGTCTCGCCGTCCTTCACTTGGGCGATCAGCTTCTCGAACACCGCCTGCTTGGCCTGGTTCAGCTCGTCGACTGAGGCGCGATAGTCGGCGGGCGCGGTGTCACGCGGCGGACTCGGTGCTTCGGCGACGCGATACGTCCGACCCTTGGCGTGGCGCCGCAGGATCTCTTCGCGCAGCGCGCGCAGCTTGGTCTTGGCCGGGCCCTTGTCCATGACGAAGAAGACGTCGACGCTGTTCAGCGCCTGCACGGCTTGGACCGTGAGCTGGTCGGGATCGCCGACGCCGATGCCGATGACTAAAACCTTCTTCATGCGGGCCTTGTCGCCCCGATTCAGGCGCCCGTCCAGGCCCGCCGCGTCGTCGAGAAGGCGAGCAGGGCGGAGAAGGCCACGATGCCGACGGCGACGCAGGCATAGAGGCCCGACACACCCCAGCCGAACCGGTCGAGGGCCAAAAGGCTGCCGCCGGCGGCGATGGTGATGCGGGTGATGTTGGCCGCCACCGGCCAGTACATCTCGCCGGTGCCTTGCGAGGCGAAGTAGAGCGCCATGGCGAGGCCGAAGAAGCCGTAGGCCGGGCCGACGATGCTGAGATAGTGGCGGCCCGAGGCCAACGCCCTGGGATCGGCGGTGAACAGGCCGAGCCAGAGGTCGGGCCAGACCGCGACGACGATGCCGATGACGGCGGCGATGCCGCCTGCCATCGCGGCCCCCGTCCAGGCGAGCCGCTGGGCGCGCGCATATTGGCGGGCGCCGATGTTGGTGCCGACCAGGGCGGTCAGCGTGGCGCCGATCCCGAAGCTGATGGGGATCAGCATGTATTCCAGGCGGCTGCCGATGCCGTAGCCGGCGATGGCGCTGTCGCCTTCGCGGCCGATCAGGCCGGTGACGACCAGCACCGTGCCGTTGGTGAGGATGACGACCAGGCAGGCGATCAGGCCGACCTTCAGGATGTCGCGGAACGCGACCCATTTGAAGCCGCCCCGTGGCCAGTGCAGGCGCAACGCCGCCTTCGGCCCTAAAAGCTTGCTCAGCATCCAGACGGCGGCGAGGGCGAAGGAGATGACGGCGGCGAGCGCCGGCCCGCGGATGCCGAGCGCGGGCAGGCCGAACCAGCCCAGAGTGAGTGCACCCGTGAGCGGGATTTGCAGCGCCGCGGTCGCTACCAGCGCGTAGCCGGGAGTCTTCATGTCACCGGTGCCGCGCAGCACCGAGGCCATGGAGTTGGCGACCCAGTGGGCGGCGCAGCCCAGGAACAGGACGGTGGCGAAGGCCTCGGCGCGATCGAGGGCAGCGCCGCTGCCGCCCAGTGCGCCGTAGATGGTGCGGCCGAAGCCCACGAAGACGACGGCGAACAGCACCGACATGCCGAGCGCGATGACGAGGGCATGGACGGCGGCCGCCTCGGCTGCGGCGCGGTTGCCGGCGCCGAGGGCGCGCGCCACCGAAGAGGAGATGCCGCCGCCCATGGCGCCGGCCGACATCATGCCGAGCGTCATCTGGGTCGGGAAAACCAGTGCCAGGGCGGCGAGATCGACGATGCCGAGCGTGCCCACGAACCAGCCGTCGGAAATGCTGACCAGGCTCTGCATGGCCACGTTCAGCACATTGGGCATGGCGAGGGCGAGAATGGTGGGCACGATCGGCCCGGCCAGCATCATCTGCCGGCGGTCAGCGGGGCTCATAGATTACTCGCGTAGATACGACCTTGCTGTCATCCCGAGCGGAGCGAGGGACCTTTGCTCATGGCTTTAAAGGTCCCTCGGCCTTCGGCCTCGGGATGACAACCTTCGCCAACATGACAGAGTTTGGCTGGTGCCCGCGCGAGCTTATCTCATGAGGCCATCAGGCCCGGGCGCACAGCGTCAGGATCGTGTCGGCCAGCTGATCCACGGTGCGGATTTCGGCGATCATGTTGATGGGGAGGGAGACGTCGAACCGGTCCTCGAGCGCCATGATCATGTCCATGAGCGTCAGCGAATCGATGGTCGAGCCATCGGAAATGACCGTCGCGCCCGTGATCGGTCTGTCGCCGACCTGGTAGGGCAGGAGCTGATGGCGGATCTCGCGCATCACGTCCAGCTGCAGGGACACGCGCTCCGCTTTGTCGGCAATCAGGTCAACCGTGCTCTGCAAATCACTCTCCGCCGAATGACGCCGATGACATGAGACATCAATCGGCAGTTCGAGGGAAATAACGTTTGGTTACCAAACGTTGCGACGCCTATTCGGCTGCGAGCGGCGTCGGCGCGAGCCAGCGATCGACATCGCGCAGGGCACGTGCACTAAGGGCCTGCTTGCGCTCCTTGCCGCGCAAGGTTCCCTCGATCGGCGGGAACAGGCCGAAGTTGACGTTCATCGGCTGGAAGGTCGTGGCGTCGGCGCCACCGGTGATGTGGCTCAGCAGCGCGCCCATCGCCGTCGTCGCGGGCGGTGCCGCCGGCGCGAGGCCGAGCCGTTCGGCGGCGGCGAACCGGCCGGTTAAAAGGCCGACGGCGGCGCTTTCGACGTAGCCCTCGCAGCCCGTGATCTGGCCAGCGAAGCGCAGGCGCGGCATGGCCTTCAGACGCAGTGTCGCGTCGAGCAGGCGTGGGCTGTTGAGGAAGGTATTGCGATGCAGCCCGCCCAGGCGCGCGAACTCGGCCCCTTGCAGGCCAGGGATGGTGCGGAAGAGCCGCGTCTGCTCGCCGTGCTTCAGCTTGGTCTGGAAGCCCACGATGTTCCACAGCGTGCCGAGCGCATTGTCCTGGCGCAGCTGCACCACGGCCCACGGGCGATGGCCGGTGCGCGGGTCGCGCAGGCCGACCGGCTTCATCGGCCCGAAGCGAAGCGTCTGCGGTCCGCTGGCGGCGATCACCTCGATCGGCTGGCAGCCGTTGAAGTAGGGCGTGTTGTGCTCCCACTCCTTGAACTCGGTCTTGTCGCCCGCCAGCAGGGCTGCGACGAAGGCTTCGTATTCCTCCTTGTTCAGCGGGCAGTTGAGATAGTCGGCGCCGTCGCCGGCCGGGCCGCCCTTGTCGTAGCGCGACTGCTTCCAGGCGATCGACAGATCGATGCTCTCGTGGTGCACGATGGGCGCGATGGCGTCGAAGAAGGCGAGCGCTTCCTCGCCGCTCAGCGTGCGGATCGCCTCGGCCAGCGCCGGCGAGGTGAGGGGGCCGGTGGCGACGATCACGCTGTCCCAGTCGGCGGGCGGCAGGCCCGCTACCTCCTCGCGCCGCAGCTCGACCAGCGGATGGGCGAGCAGCGTCTGCTGCACGGCGGCGGAGAAGCCGTGGCGGTCGACGGCGAGTGCGCCGCCGGCCGGCAGCTTGTGGGCGTCGGCGGCGCGCATGATCAGCGAGCCGGCGCGCCGCATCTCCTCGTGCAGCAGGCCGACTGCATTGTTGTTGGCATCGTCGGAGCGGAAGGAGTTCGAGCAGACCAGCTCGGCCAGGCTGTCGGTGAGATGCGCATCGGTGCCGCGCACCGGCCGCATCTCGTGCAGCAGCACGGGCACGCCGGCCGACGCGATCTGGCAGGCGGCTTCCGAGCCTGCGAGCCCGCCCCCGACGATATGTATTGGCTTGGCGCTTGACGTCATCCCGTCCGACCTGAAACCGTGCGCCTCCTTACATGGGAGAGCCCACAATGGCCATCAAGTTTCACAATCCCAAATCGGTCTCGCTGGCCGGCAACTACAGCCTCGGCGCCGAGGTGCCTGAGGGCGCGCGCCTGTTCTATGTCTCGGGCCAGGTCGGCGTCGATTCCAAGGGCAAGCTGCAGGCCGGCATCGAAAAGCAGGTCGACACAGTCTGGAAGAACATCATCCAGGTGCTGAAGAGCGCCGGCATGGGCCTTGGCGACATCGTCAAGGTCAACGTCTTCCTGACCGACAGCCGCTTCATCGCGCCCTATCGCGCGACCCGTGATCGCTACTTCCCCAAGGCGCCGTTTCCCGCCTCGACTCTGCTGATCGTGCAGGGCCTGGCCGATCCGGGCATGCTTGTCGAGGTCGAGGTGGTCGCAGCGAAATAAGGAGAATGCCATGCGAAGGACTGCCTACTGTCTGATCGCAGCCCTTGCCGTGTCGAACGTCGCCTACGCGGCCGACGAGCTGGTGCCGGCGCCCAAGGGGGCGCCGCTGCTGCTGGCGGTCGATGCCGACGGCGTGCAGATCTACACCTGCGAGGCCAAGGACCAGGGCTTTGCCTGGGTGTTCAAGGCGCCCGAGGCCAATCTGTTCGACAAGCAGGGCCGCCAGATCGGCACGCACTTCGCGGGACCCACCTGGAAGTTCGCCGACGGCAGTGTCGTGGGCGAAGTCGCGGCGCGCGCCGACGCGCCGGCAAGCGGCGCCATTCCCTGGCTGTTGCTCAAGGCCAAGAGCCACGAAGGGTCCGGCATGCCGGCGAACACGGCCTTCATCCGTCGCCTCGACACCAAGGGCGGGTCGGCGCCGGCCGCGGGCTGCGATGCCGCGCACAAGGGCGAGCAGGCCCGCATTCGCTACTACGCGCTCTACCAGTTCTTTGGCGCTGCCAAATAACGTCGTTGAGAGATCGCGGACGCACGGCACGCCCCTCGGCGAGGACTCCTGTGTCCGCGCCCTTGACGTCATCCCGTTGGACCTGAAACCTTGAACTTTCTGGTGGCTGCGAAATAGCGGCTCGTCCAGAGGGGGAGGGGCCATGAAGGCGATGGTGTGGGGGCTGTCAGGCGCATGCGGCCGCGCCGGGCGCGCCGTTGCGCTGGCAGTATTGCTGCTCTTGTCTGCCGGAAATGGGCGATCGGCGTCTGCACAGACGCAGGAGATCGTGGAGACATTCGATTCACTGACGAAGCTCATTACGGCGGCATCGTATATCGGCGGCCTCGGTTTCGCCGTAGGGGCCATCATCAAGTTCAAGGACCACAAGGACAATCCGCAACAGACACCCGTTGGCACTCCACTCGCCCTCGTGGCGGCAGCTGCGGCGCTTCTGTTCCTTCCGTCGCTACGGGACACGGTGTCTTCAGTGACGACAGGCGGGAGCGGCGCGACCTTGTCGGCGTCGTTGAGCTGTCCGGTGTTCGTCGGAGAGGGCACGCTGCTCGGCGAAGATCGCTGCGTCTGGGCGAAGGCTGGGCCCCAGTGGACAGAGCAGTCGGGAACCACCGCGCAGGGCAGTACTTACCGCGCAGGCGGACAAGCCGAGATCGCGCCGGAATGGTTCCTGGGCGGCGCGATCGGTGCAGGAAACCAGACAATGCAGAGCTACGGCATAACCAGCCGCAGCCAGACCTTCGATGCCAGCGTCTCGTTGAAGCGCACGGCGGGTCCTTGGCTGTTCGCCGGCGCGGTGGCCTTCACGGCCAACTCGACCCAGGCCAGCGGAATTCCGAGCCTCCAGCTGGGCGACGTGACCTCCAACGCCTACGGTGGCGGCCTGCGCGTGCGCGGCGCCTACGATTTCGCCTTCACGGGCTGGTATGTGCGGCCGCGTCTCGATCTCGACCTTGTCCATCGCCGCATGCCGGGCTTTCAAGTCATGACGCAGGGCATGGCGGTGTTGTCCGTGAGCGACTTCGCCAAGACCAGCTTCGTCGCCACGCCGACGGTGGAAATCGGCGGTCGCCTCGACATCCAGAGCACACGCATGATCCTGAGGCCTTATGCGGCCGTCGGCGCAAGTTTCCAGCCGGACAACACATCCACCTTCAACGTGCAGTTCGCCGGTCCCCTGGCGGCCCTCGGCGGTTTCCAGCCGTCTGTGATCGGCCCCAGCGTGTTGGCCAATGTCGAGGCGGGCGTTCAGCTCTATCGCAGCAACAGCATGGAGATAAAGGCGGAGTACACCCTGACCACGGGCTCTTCCTACTTGAGCCAAGCCGCCAGCTTGCGCGGCGCTTGGCACTTCTAGCGCATCCCACGGTGCGTTTGACTGGTTATGCTCAAAAATAGCATAATAGAATGATGCACACGCTCAAAGTCGCGCTCGCCCAGCTCAATCCCAAGGTCGGCGACGTTTTAGGCAATCTCGCCAAGGTGCGGGCCGCGCGCGCCGAAGCGGCGAAGCAGGGTGCCGACCTGGTGCTGACGGCCGAACTGGTCCTCGCGGGATACTTCCCCGAGGACCTGGTGCTGAAGCCGTCGTTCGTGAAGCGCTGCCACGAGGCGGTCGAGGCGTTGCGTGCCGACACAAAGGACGGCGGGCCGGCGCTGTTCGTCGCCACGCCATGGCACGAGGACGGCAAGCTCTACAACGCCATCATCTGTCTCGACAAAGGCGAGATCATCGGCAAG
>JAKFVH010000160.1 GCA_021732285.1 Reyranella sp.
TCTTCTTCGACACGGCGACGACGCAGATGCGCCCGACCCTGCTCGAGAAGGCCATCCACGCCGGCAAGCACATCTATTGCGAGAAGCCGATCGCCACCAACCTCGCCGAGGCGCTGAAGATCTGCCGGCTGGCCAAGGAGAAGGGCATCAAGAACGGCACGGTGCAGGACAAGCTGTTCCTGCCCGGCCTGCAGAAGATCAAGCTTTTGCGCGACTCGGGCTTCTTCGGCCGCATCTTCGCGGTGCGCGGCGAGTTCGGCTACTGGGTGTTCGAGGGCGACTGGGGCCAGCCGGCACAGCGGCCGTCGTGGAACTACCGCACTGAGGAGGGCGGCGGCATCGTCCTCGACATGGTCTGCCACTGGCGCTACGTGCTCGACAACCTGTTCGGCAACGTTAAGTCGGTGTCGTGCATCGCCGCCACCCACATTCCCGAGCGCGTCGACGAGGCGGACAAGACCTACGCCGCGACCGCCGACGATGCAGCCTACGCGTCCTTCCAGCTCGAGGGCGGCGTCATCGCCCACATCAACATGAGCTGGGCGGTGCGCGTCTACCGCGACGACCTTGTGACCTTCCAGGTCGACGGCACGCACGGCTCGGCCGTCGCCGGGCTGACCGACTGCATGATCCAGCCGCGCACCGCCACGCCGCGGCCGGTGTGGAATCCCGACCAGAAACAGACCATCGACTTCTACGACAGTTGGCAGAAGATGCCGGACAACATCGTCTACGAGAACGGTTTTAAGGCCGAATGGGAGATGTTCATCCGCCACGTCGTCGAGGATGCGCCGTTCAAGCACACGCTGGTCGAAGGCGCCAAGGGCGTGCAGCTGGTCGAGTGCGCCCACCAGAGCTGGAAGGAACGGCGCTGGGTCGATGTTCCGGCGCTAAAAATCTGAGAGGAGGCAACATGTCGATCATCGTGCCCCTGCCCGCCGCCGACGGACGCCTCGCCCCCTACACCCTGTCCGATGCCGCGCACTTCCCCGATCGCATCACGCGGCCGCTGAACCGCGTCGCCCTGGCGGCGGCCCACGTCGTGGCCGATCCGCACGCCGACATCGATCCCTGGCTGCAGGCCGCGCCCGACTGGGAGCGCACCATCGCCTATCGCGAATATCTGTGGGATCTCGGGCTCGGCGTCGCCGAGGCGATGGATACGGCCCAGCGCGGCATGGGGCTCGACTGGCCGATGGCGCTGGAGCTGATCAAGCGCTCGGTCGCCGCCTCGCGCGGCCGCGAGGGCGCCGTCGTGTTCTCGGGCGCCGGCACCGACCATCTCGATCCCGCCGGAACCTACACCGTCGACGACGTGATCCGCGCCTACGAGGAGCAGATCGCCGCCGTCGAGGCGGTCGGCGGCCGCATCATCCTGATGGCGTCGCGCGCCCTGGTGCGCGCCGCCCGCTCGGCCGACGACTATGCGCGCGTCTACCAGCACGTGCTCTCCCAGGTGCGCCAGCCGGTGATCATCCATTGGCTGGGCGACATGTTCGATCCGGCACTCGCCGGCTACTGGGGCACCAAGGACCTCGGCAAGGCGATGGATACCGCCGTCGCCATCATCAACGCCTCGGCGGCCAAGGTCGACGGCGTGAAGATCTCGCTGCTCGACAAGGACCGCGAGATCGCCATGCGGCGTCGCCTCGACAAAACAGTAAAGATGTACACCGGCGACGACTTCAACTACGCCGAACTCATAGCCGGCGACGAGCACGGCTACTCGCACGCCCTGCTCGGCATCTTCGACGCCATCGCGCCGGCCGCCGCGGCGTCGCTGGCTGCGCTGGCCGGCGGCGATCTCCAAAAATTCCACGCCATCCTGGCGCCGACCGTGCCGCTGTCGCGCCACATCTTCCGGGCGCCTACCCGCTTCTACAAGACGGGCGTGGTCTTCATGGCCTATCTCAACGGCCATCAGGACCATTTCACAATGGTCGGCGGCCAGGAGAGCGCGCGCTCGACCCTGCATCTCGCCGAGCTGTTCCGGCTGGCCGACAAGGCCGGCCTGTTCCGCGATCCCGAGCGCGCTGCGACGCGCATGAAGGCCGTGCTGTCCGTTCGCGGCGTGGCGCTGTAGCCGCGTGATGCGGGATCTGAGCACTGGGCCTTCGCTGCTGTCGGTCAACACCGCGACCGTGCGCAAGCAAGCCGGTCTCCTGGAGATCATCGAGGCCAGCGCGCGACACGGCATCGCCGCGATCAGCCCGTGGCGCGACCAGGTGGCCGCCGTCGGCCTCGAACGCGCAGCGCGCGCCATCAAGGATGCCGGCCTGAAGCTCTCGGGCTATTGCCGCGGCGGGCTGTTTCCCGCCACCGGCGAGCACGTCGCAGCGGCGCGCGACGACAACCGTCGCACCGTCGACGAGGCCACGGCACTGGGTGCGCCTTGCGTCATCCTTGTGGCGGGCGGCCTGCCGCAATTCGCGCGGCCCGGCTCGACGCCCTCCAAGGACATCGTCGGCGCCCGCAAGATGATCGAGGACGGCATCGCCGAGCTGCTGGCCTATGCACGCCAGGCCAGGCTGCCACTCGCGCTGGAGCCGCTGCATCCGATGTACGCCGCCGACCGCGCCGCGGTGAACACGCTCGCCCAGGCGCTCGATATCGCCGACCGACTCGATTCCGGTGGAACCGCGCTCGGCGTGGCGGTCGACGTCTATCACACCTGGTGGGACCCTGACCTGTACGCCAGCATCGCCCGCGCCGGCCGCGACAAGCGCCTGATCGCCTACCACGTCTGCGACTGGCTGGTCCCGACCAAGGACATGCTGAACGACCGCGGCATGATGGGCGACGGCGTCGTCGACCTGCGCCGCATCCGGAGCGCGGTGGAAGACGCCGGCTACACGGGCCTCATCGAAGCCGAGATCTTCTCCGACTACTGGTGGGCCCAGCCGATCGACCATGTGCTCGCCACCTGCGTGGAGCGCTATCGCACCGTCGTCTGACCATCCCGTCATCCCGAGCGAAGCCACCCGTAGGGTGGCGTAGTCGAGGGACCTCTTTTGTCGGTGCATCGTCAAAATAGGTCCCTCCACTACGCCTCGCTTCGCTCGGCTCCGGTCGGGATGACGGAGATTTTGCTAGTTCCGCTGCCGCCGCAGCTTCTGGATCGTCTCGTCGAGCGCCGACAGGAAGCGCGAGCGGTCGCGCGGCGTCATTGGCTTGGGACCGCCGGTGATCTCGCCCATGGCGCGCAGGTTGGACATCAGTTCGCGGTTCGCCATCGCCATGCCGATCGAGGCAGCGGTGAAGGGCACACCCGTATTGCCGATGACCGCCGCACCCGCCTTGAGGCCGCGGTCGGCGAGCGGGATGTCGGCGGTGACGACGATGTCGCCCGGCCCGGCGCGCTCGGCGATCCAGTTGTCGGCGGCGTCGAAGCTGTCGCTGACCACAACCAGCTCGATGCGCGGATCGCGCGGCACGCCCAGGTAGGAATTGCTGACGACGTAGACCCTGAGGCCATAGCGCTCGGCGACACGGTAGATCTCGTTCTTCACCGGACAGGCGTCGGCATCGACGTAGATGGAAGTCATCGTGCGGCGACAACTCAGGCCAATCGGCCGGATTGTCCACCAAAATGAGACACCGGCGGCCCTTGCGGACCGCCGGCGCTGTCACTTGCCCTGAGGCTATGACCCTAGCGGGTCTGCGGCGAGATGATGTTGCCGCGGGCATCCAGGCGATTGCCTTCGCTGTCATAGCGGAAGCCGAACTCGTCCTTGAACGTCGCCTGGCGCGGGCCGGTCTGGGCCGGCATCGGTGCCATCTGGGAAGCCGCAGGCGCCATCCGGCCAGCCGGCGCCGTCGCCATGTTGGGGCTCATCGGAGCGCCACCGCTTGCCGGGCCAGCCCGGTCGCCGGGCTGGCGCACCCAGTCATTGCGGCCGATCAGTGGACGGCCGTAAGGATCGGTGGGCTCGCCGCCGGCCATCGGCTGCTGGGCGTAGGACACACCGGCCGTGGCGATGAGCGCGAGGGTGAGCAACACGCGTTGCATGAGGCACCTCCTTCGAAAGATGGATGCCCGCTCAACGCCTTCCGACTGGCGAGGTTGCACTGCACATCGAGAGCACTTCAGGTCAGGACGGCAATCTTCTTGCGCTCGATCAGCTTGAAGTCGATGGCAGCGCCCAGTCCCGGGCCGTTGGACACATGCACCATGCCGTCGCGGCCGACCACGATGTCCTGCTCCAGCCCGTACTTCTGCGCACCGTCGGGCAGCAGCACCTCGAAGAACTCGGTGTTCCGGATCGAGGCGATGACATGCAGGTTGGCGACGTTGTTCAGCGAATTGCCGCCGTGATGGACCTCGTAGTTCATGCGGAACGATTCGGCGAGGTGCGCCGCCTTCACCAGCGTCGTGATGCCGCCCTTCACGGCGACGTCGCCGCGTAGGTAGTCGGTGGCCTGCAGCATGATCCAGGGCTGATAGGAATCGAGACCGGTGATCGGGTATTCGGTGGCCAGGATCGGGATCGAGAGCTGCTGTTTCAGCTTCACGTAATTATAGATGTCCTGGTCGGCGAGCGGGTCTTCGTACCAGTGGTAGTCCATCTCCTCGACGGCGCGTCCGACGCGCAGCGCCGCCGGATAATCATAGGCCCAGGTCGAATCGAGCATGATGGTGAAGTCGCCGACGGCGTTGCGCACGGCCTCGCAGACCTTGATGTCCTCGCGCCAGCGCGTCGGCGGATGGATCTTGTAGGCGGCCCAGCCGTTCTCCTTGAACTCGACGGCCTGCTCGGCGTAGGCGTTGGCCGATGCGAGCACGGCGGAGCTGGCATAGGCCGGCACCGATTCGCGATAGGTGCCGAGCAGGCGATGGATCGGCTGGCCGACCGCCTTGCCCAAAAGGTCCCAGAGAGCGACGTCGACGGCGCCGATCGTGCGCACGCCGGCCGGGCGCTGGCGCTTCCAGAGATCGACGACCAGCGCCTCGCGATGCATCGGATCGCGGCCCATCAGCATCGGTTTTAGATGCGTGATCAGCCCCTGCCCATCGATCGCCGCCGAATTCGACGCCGAGCCCAGGAAGGCATGGCCCTCGACGCCGTCGTCGGTGGCGATGCGCAAAAGCCCGAGCGCGCTCGAGCCGGCGAACCTGCTGTGCTGGCCGTATTGCGTCGGCGGGATGTCGTCCCAGGCGAACAGGGTCAGGCTGACGTCGGTGATCTTCATACCGTCCTCTTCCGGCGAACGAAAAGACGGTTCGCCGCGTGTGCGTTTCGCTCCCGGAGGCCTTCAGTATAGACTGCCTCCATGACAGACAAAGCCCGAGCCGAACTGGCACCGACCGGCATTCTGCGTGCCGGCATCAACCTTTCCAATTTCCTGCTGGTCACCGGCCGCACCGAGAAAGCCGAGCCGGTGGGCGTGGCGCCCGACGTGGCCAAGGCGATCGCCGCCTCGCTCGGTGTGCCGATCACCTACGTCACCTTCAAGTCGCCCGGCGAGCTCTCCGACCAGGCCGGCAAGAACGTGTGGGACATCGGCCTGATCGGCGCCGAGCCGCAGCGCGCGACGGTGATGACCTTCAGTGCCGCCTACGTCGAGATCGAGGCGACCTACTTCGTGCCGCCGGGCTCGCCGCTGAAGACCATCGCCGACGTCGACAAGAAGGGCGTGCGCCTGGTCGTGTCGGCACGCTCGGCGTACGGCCTGTGGCTCGAGAACAACATCAAGAACGCGACCCTGATCCAGGTCTCCGGCCTCGATGGCGCCTTGAACAAGTTCATCGAGGACAAGGCCGATGCGTTGGCCGGCCTGCGGCCGGGCCTGCTCAAGGACCTCGAGAAGTACCCCGACTACAAGATCCTCGACGGCAAGTTCACCGCGGTGCAGCAGGCCGTCGGCTGCAACAAGCCCGCCACCGAGGGCGCGCGCTACATCGCCGAGTTCGTCGAGCACGCCAAGAAGTCGGGCCTGGTGGCGAGCCTGATCGAGAAGCACAAGGTCAAGGGCCTGTCGGTCGCGCCGCTGGCTTAGTCTCTTCCGGACCGCCGGCTTCCAGCCGGCTCATGATTCATGAGGCCGTGTGCCTAGCGTCCCGCATCCATGTCGGCGAGCTTGGCGACGCGACGCCTGAATTCCTCGGCGGTCGAGAACTTCGCGTTGAGATAGGCAGCGATCAGATCCTTGGCGAGCCAGGGGCCGACGATCTGCGCGCCGATGCACATGACGTTGACGTCGTCGTGCTCGACGCACTGATGAGCCGAGTGCACGTCGTGGCAGACCGCGGCGCGGATGCCTTTCATCTTGTTGGCGCCGATCGAGGCGCCGACGCCGGTGCCGCAGACCATCAGGCCGCGCTCGGCCTTGCCCGAGGTGATGGCGGCCGCGACCTTGCGGGCGATGTCGGGAAAGTCGACCGGGTTGGGATCGTAGGAGCCGACATCCTCGATTTCGTGGCCGAGGCCTTTCAGGAAGGCGAAAAGCTCGGCTTTCATGGGAAAGCCGGCATGGTCGGATCCGACGACAATTCTCATGGGTCGCTCGCTTGGCTCTGATGGTTCGGGAACAGGTTTTACACTGCCTGCAGCCCGGTTCCAGGTTCCCGATCCGTTCCAGGGTTCCTGGAACCCTCAAATTGTCACGGCGATGACGCAACTTTCCTGGAAGGAAGACGTTGGTCGGTTGCGGGGGGACTAAGCGCGTGTGGGGGGGCCGTGCCATCGGAAACCCAAAATACCGGCTCATGAGCCTCGCTGGTGCTGTGACTGAACAATTCCAGGCAGGGTGAGTGTCCCATGACGGCCGATGTCGATACCGCTGGAACGGCGGCAGGTCCGGTCTCCTCTCGTCGTGCCGGCGCAGGCCAGAATGGCGCCGTCCCCGTCGACCTTCATGAACTACAGCAGGCCCTCGAGGCCGTGCGCGCCGGCGACTTTTCGGTGCGCCTGCCGACCGGGCGGGCCGGCGCGATGGGCCGCATCGGCGTGCTGTTCAACGAGATCGTCGGCGCCAACCAGATCATGGCCCAGCAGCTCGAGCGCATCGGCAAGTCGGTGGGCGAGCAGGGCCGCACCCGCCAGCGCGTGAAGTTCGCCCTCTCCACCGCAGCGTGGGGCGAGATGGAGGGCTCGGTCAACGGCCTGATCGACGACCTGGTGTGGCCGACCACCGAGGTGACGCGCGTGATCGGCGCGGTGGCGCAGGGTGACCTGCTGCAGACCGTGCGGCTCGACGTCGACGGCCGCCCGCTGAAGGGCGAATTTTTGCGCGGGGCGACCATCGTCAACACCATGATCAAGCAGCTCTCGGTGTTCACCTCCGAGGTGACGCGCGTGGCGCGCGAGGTCGGCACCGAAGGCAAGCTCGGCGGCCAGGCAAAGGTGAGCGAAGTGACGGGCGTGTGGCGCGAGCTGACCGAGAGCGTCAACTCGATGGCCAACAGCCTGACGGCCCAGGTGCGCAACATCTCGGACGTGACCATCGCGGTGGCCAACGGCGACCTGTCGCGCAAGATCACCGTCGACGCGCGCGGCGAGATCCTGCAGCTCAAGGAAGCCATCAACACCATGGTGGACCAGCTCAGGTCGTTCGCCTCGGAAGTGACGCGCGTGGCGCGCGAGGTCGGCACCGAAGGCAAGCTCGGCGGCCAGGCGATCGTCCCCGGCGTCGCCGGCACCTGGAAGGACCTGACCGATTCGGTGAACGCCATGTGCGGCAACCTCACCGACCAGGTGCGCAACATCGCCGACGTGACCACCGCCGTGGCGCGCGGCGACTTGTCCAAAAAGATCACCGTCGATGTGCGCGGCGAGATCCTGCAGCTGAAGGACACCATCAACACCATGGTGGACCAGCTGAACGGGTTCGCGGGCGAAGTGACCCGCGTGGCGCGCGAGGTCGGCACCGAAGGCAAGCTCGGTGGCCAGGCGCAGGTGCCGGGCGTGGCCGGCACCTGGAAGGACCTCACCGACAACGTCAACTCGATGGCGACCAACCTGACGGCGCAGGTCCGCAACATCGCCGAGGTGACGACCGCGGTGGCGACCGGCGACTTGTCGAAGAAGATCACCGTCGACGTGCGCGGCGAGATCCTGCAGCTGAAGGAGACCATCAACGTGATGGTGGATCAGCTGAACGGCTTCGCCGGCGAGGTGACGCGCGTGGCCCGCGAGGTCGGTACCGAAGGCAAGCTCGGCGGCCAGGCGCAGGTGCCAGGCGTCGCCGGTACCTGGAAGGACCTCACCGACAACGTCAACCTGCTGGCGGCGAACCTGACCACCCAGGTCCGCAACATCGCCGAAGTCACGACCGCGGTGGCCGGCGGCGACCTTTCCAAGAAGATCACCGTCGATGCCTCGGGCGAGATTCTGCGGCTGAAGGAGACCATCAACACGATGGTCGATCAGCTGAACGGCTTCGCCGGCGAGGTGACCCGCGTGGCCCGCGAAGTGGGCACCGAAGGCAAGCTCGGCGGCCAGGCGCAGGTGCCCGGCGTGGCCGGCACCTGGAAGGACCTGACCGACAACGTCAATATGCTGGCCGCGAACCTGACGACCCAGGTCCGCAACATCGCCGAAGTCACGACCGCGGTGGCCGGCGGCGACCTCTCCAAGAAGATCACCGTGGACGTGCGCGGCGAGATCCTCCGGCTGAAGGAGACCATCAACACGATGGTGGACCAGCTGAACGGCTTCGCCGGCGAGGTGACCCGCGTGGCGCGCGAGGTCGGCACCGAAGGCAAGCTCGGCGGCCAGGCGCAGGTGCCCGGTGTCGCCGGCACCTGGAAGGACCTCACCGACAACGTCAACTCGATGGCGACCAACCTCACCGCCCAGGTGCGCGCCATCGCCGAGGTGGCGACGGCGGTGACCAAGGGCGACCTGACGCGATCGATCCAGGTCGAGGCGCTCGGCGAACTGTCCGAGCTGAAGGACAAACTCAACACCATGATCGACAATCTCCGCCTGACGACGGAGCGCAACACCGAGCAGGACTGGCTGAAGACCAACCTCGCCAAGTTCACCAACATGCTGCAGGGCCAGCGCGACCTCGGCACGGTGGGCCGCCTGCTGCTGCGCGAGCTGACACCGCTCGTCGGCGCGCATCAGGCCGTGATCTACCAGACCGAGACTGACGAGCAGGGCGAGAGCTCGCTCAATCTCCTGTCGGTCTACGCCGATTCGCGGTCGGGCCATCCCGACACCATCCGCATCGGCGAGGGCCTGATCGGCCAGTGCGCGGCCGACAGCCGCCAGATCCTGATCTCCGACCTGCCGCCGACCGCCCATCCGATCGGCTCCAGCCTGTTCGAGGCGCCGCCCAAGAGCATCATCGTGCTGCCGGTGCTGTTCGAGGGCCAGGTCAAGGCGGTGATCGAGCTCGCCTCGCTCCGCGACTTCACCGAGCTGCAGACAGCCTTCCTCGAGCAGCTCACCGCCTCGATCGGCATCGTGCTGAACTCGATCGAAGCCACCATGCAGACCGAAGGCCTGCTGGAGCAGAGCCAGAAGCTCGCCGGCGAGCTGCAGACCCAGCAGGGCGAGCTGCAGCAGACCAACGAGCAGCTCGAGCAGAAGGCGGCCCAGCTCGCCGAGCGCAACTTCGAGGTCGAGCGCAAGAACCAGGAAATCGAGCAGGCCCGCCGCGCGGTGGAAGAGAAGGCGTCGGAGCTGGCGCTGACCTCGCGTTACAAGTCGGAGTTCCTGGCCAACATGAGCCACGAGCTGCGCACGCCGCTCAACTCGATCCTGATCCTGGGCCAGCAGCTCGCCGAGAACCCCGAGGGCAACCTCGAGCCCAAGCAGATCGAGTTCGCCCGCACCATCCACGGCGCCGGCACCGACCTGCTGAACCTGATCAGCGACATCCTCGATCTTTCCAAGATCGAATCCGGCACCGTCACCGTCGACGCCGAGGAGATCTTCTTCTCCAACGTGCTCGAGACCGTGGCGCGGCCGTTCCGCCACCAGGCCGAATCGCAGGGCCTGTCGTTCGAGGTGCAGATCGACCATCAGCTCGGCCGCAGCATCGTCACCGATTCCAAGCGCCTGCAGCAGATCCTGAAGAACCTGCTCTCCAACGCGCTGAAGTTCACCGCCCAGGGCAGCGTGCGGCTGCGCGTCGTGCCGGCCCTGACCGGCTGGCGCGCCGACAACGTGGCGCTCAACCAGGCGAGCACGGTGGTGGCCTTCGAGGTCACCGACACCGGCGTCGGCATCCCGGTCGAGAAGCAGAAGATCGTGTTCGAGGCCTTCCAGCAGGCCGACGCCAGCACCAGCCGCAAGTACGGCGGCACGGGCCTGGGCCTCGCCATCAGCCGCGAGCTGGCGATGCTCCTGGGCGGCGAGCTGACCTTGCGCAGCACGCCCGGCCTCGGCAGCACCTTCACGCTCTACCTGCCGACCATGTACACCGGCCCGCGCACCGCTTTGCGCCAGCCGCTGCCGGGCTCGCTGCCGCTGCCGCAGGTCGCCCTGCCCGACCATCTCGCCGACCAGTTCCCCGACGACCGCCACACCATCCAGCCGGGCGACCGCGCCCTGCTGATCGTCGAGGACGATCCCAACTATGCCGGCATCCTGGTCGATGCCGCCCATGCCGCGGACCTGAAGGCCGTGGTCACCGCACGCGGCGCAGAGGCGCTCGACCTCGCGCTGCAATACAAGCCCGTCGCCATGTCGCTCGACATCTTCCTGCCCGACATGCTGGGCTGGAACGTGCTCAGCCAGTTCAAGCGCACCCTGGAGACGCGCCACATTCCGGTGCAGATCCTGAGCATGGACGAGGACCGCCAGCAGGGCTTGGCCCGCGGCGCCTTCTCCTACCTGAACAAGCCGACGACCAGCGAGGGCCTGAACGCAGCACTTGCCCGCATCAACGACTACGTGCGGCCGCGCAAGAAGAAGCTTCTGATCGCCGAGGACAACGAGGCCGAGCGCTTCGGCGTCACCGAGCTGCTGTCGCATCCCGACATCGAGATCGCCACCGTCGACTCCGGCCGCGGCGCCCTCGACAAGCTGCGCTCGGAGCGGTTCGACTGCATGGTCCTCGACCTGCGCCTGCCCGATCTGTCGGGCTTCGAGGTGCTGGAGGAGATCCAGCACGACACGGCGCTGGCCGACCTGCCGGTCGTGGTGTTCACCGGTCGTGACCTGTCGCCCGAGGAGGACGCCAAGCTGCACACCATGGCCCGCTCGATCGTGGTCAAGGGCGCCGCCTCGCCCGAGCGGCTGTTCGACGAGACGGCGCTCTTCCTGCACCAGGTCGCCGAGGACCTGCCGGAAGAGAAGAAGAAGATGCTGGAGCGCCTGCACAGCTCCGACGAGATGCTGGCCGGCCGCACCGTGCTGGTGGTCGACGACGACACGCGCAACATTTTCGCCCTGTCGAGCGCGCTGGAGCGGCGCGGCATGCGCGTGCTGACGGCGACGACCGGGCGCGAGGCCGTCGCCATGCTCGAACGCTCGCCCGAGGTCGCGATCGTGCTGATGGACATCATGATGCCCGAGATGGACGGCTACGAGACCATCGCGCTCATTCGCGGCAATCCCGCCCTGCGGCGGCTGCCGATCGTGGCGCTGACCGCCAAGGCGATGAAGGGCGACCGCGAGAAGTGCCTGGAAGCCGGCGCCTCCGACTACCTCGCCAAGCCGGTCAACACCGAGCAGCTCTTCTCGGCGCTGCGGCTCTGGCTGCACCGTTGAGCGCCGCCGGTGGACTGCGCCCCGTGATCAAGGACACCGACAAGGTCAACATCCTGCTGATCGACGATCAGCCGGCCAAGCTCTTGAGCTACGAGGTCATCCTCGCCGAGCTGGGCGAGAATTTGATCAAGGCCAACTCGCCGCAGGAGGCGCTGGGCCTCCTGCTCAAGACCGACAATGTCGCCGTCGTGCTGATCGACGTGGTGATGCCGGGCATCGACGGCTTCCAGCTTGCCGCCATGATCCGCGAGCATCCACGCTTCCAGCAGCTCGCCATCATCTTCGTCTCGGCCATCCAGGTCGGCGAGACCGACCATCTGCGCGGCTACGAGATCGGCGCCGTCGACTACGTCTCGGTGCCGGTCGTGCCCAAGGTGCTGCGCGCCAAGGTGCGGGTGTTCGTCGATCTCTACAGAAAGACCCGCCAGCTCGAGGCGCTGAACACCGAGCTCGAGGAGCGGGTCACGGCGCGCACCGCCGAGCTCGAGGCGCAGAAGGAGCGCCTGCGCCTCAGCGAGGAGCGGCGCTCGATAGCGCTCTCGGCGGGCGACATGGGCTCGTGGGAGGTCGATGTCGCCAGCGGCCGCATCGAATGGGACGACGGCCCCTACCGCATTTTCGACGTCGATCGCGCGACCTTCCAGCCGACCGTTGCGCGCGTCGAGGCGATGATCCACCCCGACGACCGCGCCAAAAACTCGCTTTCGGCCATCCTCGAGGATGGCCTGTCGCGCTTCCAGGTCGAGTTCCGCATCGTGCGGCCGAGCGGCGAGGTGCGCTGGTGCTTCGGCGCCGGCATCATCTCGCGCGACCCGCAGGGCCGGCCGGTGCGCATGAACGGCGTCACCGTCGACATCACCGAGCGCAAGCGCGCCGAGGAGCGCCAGGTGCTGCTGGCGCGCGAGGTCGACCATCGCGCCAAGAACACGCTGGCCGTGGTGCTGTCGGTGCTGCGATTGACGCGCGCGCCCACCACCCAGGAGTTCGTCACCGCCGTCGAGGGCCGCGTGCATGCGCTCGCCGCCACGCACAACCTCCTCTCCTCGACGCGCTGGGAGGGCGCCGACCTGCGCAAGATCGTCGAGGAGGAGATGGCGCCCTATCACGCCACGCACCGCCAGCGCGTGATCACCGAGGGCCCGGCCGTGGTGCTGCTGCCGGCGACGGCGCAGGCCGTGGCGCTGGCGCTGCACGAGCTTGCCACCAACGCCGCCAAGTACGGTGCGCTCTCGACCGAGAGCGGCACCCTGACCGTGCGCTGGAAGACCGGCGACGATGCCCTGATGCTCGACTGGATCGAGACCGGCGGCCCGCCGACCGCCGAGCCGGCGCGGCTGGGCTTCGGCCTCACCATCGTGCGTTCCAGCATCGAAGCGCAGTTCCGCGGCGGCGTCTGCTACGACTGGCGGCCCGAAGGCCTGCGTTGCCAGTTGTCGATCCCGGCCGCCCAGATCGCCGCCGCCCCGACGCCCGCGGAAGCGCCGCCCGAGCCGCCGATCGACGATCGGGCGCGCCGCAGCCTCGCCGGCATGCGCCTGATGGTGGTCGAGGACGAGCTTCTGGTCAGCATGCTGCTCGAGGACATCCTGACCGATCTTGGCGCCGAGGTCGCGGGCCCCTACGGGCGCCTGGCCGACGGCCTCGCCGCCGCCAAGGTCGAGCGCTTCGACGGCGCGATCCTCGATCTCAATCTCGCCGGCCAGCAGGCCGAGCCGCTGGCCGATCTCCTGCTGGCGCGCGGCGTGCCGTTCGTCTTCATCACCGGCTACCAGCGCGACAGCATCGACCGGCGCTACGCCAACGTGCCGGTGCTGCCCAAGCCGATCGACGCCGCCGCCCTCGAAGGCGTGCTGCTCACCCTGCTGGGCGGCGAGCAGCTGATGCGTGCGTCCGAGGGCGGTTAGCGCCCGTTGTCATCCCGAGCGTAGCGAGGGACCTTTCTGATCCATAAAGGCCCCTCGCTTCGCTCGGCGTGACAGGTGCTACAGTGCGCCGATGTCCATCGTCCTCAGCGAAAACTTCCGCGCGCTGTTCTATGCGCCGTTCTATGCCGCCTACGCGACCGGCGCGTTCCGCGATGCCGGGGTCGAGGTGGTGCTGCGGCCCTCGCCCGATCCGCCCGCCGCCGCGCGCGCCCTGCGCTCGGGCGAGGTCGACGTGATGTGGGGTGGCCCCTTGCGCGTGATGATCGTCCATGACAGCGAGCCCGATGCCGATCTCGTCTGCTTCGCCGACGTCGTGGCGCGCGATCCCTTCTTCCTGATCGGTGCCAAGCCGCGGCCCGACTTCCGCCTGGCCGACCTCGCCAAGGTGAAATTCGCCTCGGTGTCCGAGGTGCCGACGCCCTGGATCTGCCTGGCCGACGATCTGCGCCGCGCCGGCGTCGATCTCGACCGCCTCGATCGCGTCTCGGGTCCGTCGATGGCCGACAATGCCGCGGCGATCCACGCCGGCACGCTCGAGGCGGCGCAGCTCTTCCAGCCCTATGCCGAAGAGCTCTTGGCCTCGGGCGCGGGCCACCTCTGGCACGCCGCCGCCACGCGCGGCCTCACCGCCTACACCACGCTGGTGACGCGCCGCGCCACCCTCGAGCGCCGCGCCGACGATCTTTTCCGGATGACCCAGGGCCTGCACCGCACGCTCGGTTGGTTCGCTAGAACGCCGGCCGTCGAGATCGCCCGCCTGCTGAAGAGCTACTTCCCCGACGTCAGCGAAGCGATCTTCGCCGCCGCCATCGAGCGCTACCGCAAGCTCGGCCTGTGGGGTCCCGACCCGGTGATCCGCCGCGAAGGTTTTAACCGCCTGCATGCCGCCATGCGCGCCGCGGGCACGCTCAAGCGCGACGTTCCCTACGAGCTCTGCGTCGACACCAGCCTGGCCGAACGCGCGAGGTCTGGGAGCGCGGGCCTCCGGCCCGCATCATGATCATGAGCGGGCCGGAGGCCCGCGCTCCCATTAAGGCTTGATCGTCATGCAGCCAGGATCGATTGCCTCGTTGGCGATCGCCACGAAGCGCTCGAGCGGGCAGGCCTTCTCGTGCGAATCGCGGGCGCAGTCCGGCAGGTCGACCGCCATCATGCCGGGCGGATGCTCGAAGTCGAGAACCTGCGATTTGCGCATCTGGTCCAGCGTCTGCGCGTAGTAGGCGAGCCGCACGTAGTGCCGGCCGGTGCGCACCTCGCGCAGCAATTCGAAGGCGAGCGCGCCGCCGGGCGATGGCTCGTTCGGCTGGAAGCCCGGGATGCGCCAACCGATGTTGAGCAGGCGCGAGATGCTCGCGATGTTGCTGTCGTGGCCGACCAGCAGGCCAAGCCGCACCGGCTCGGCGAGCCGCTGAAGGCCGGGAAACTTGTGGCCGTCCTGCAGGCTGGCCACGATCTGCGCCATCAGGTTCGAGGCGTGCTGACGGGCGATCGGCAGCGTCTTGTGCGCCAGGTCGAATTCGAGCCGATGGATCTTGAGCAGGTCCTCGAGCGCGGCATCGCCCGACAGGCGGCCCCAGGCGACCTGCGAGGACGGCATGCCGTCGGCGCTTTCCATCAGGAAGCTCTCGGCCGCCGACGAGCCGATGCCGATCGGTCCGGAGATGATGACCCCGCCGCGCGACCCGGTCTCGACCGCCGGCGGCTCCGACGGCAGGCCGCAATAGCGGCCGGGCGCCGTTTGGCCGGGCGGGCACAGGATGGCCTGCATGGCGTTGAGCTGAGGGGCGTATTCGCGCAGCACCGAATCGAAGTTGCCGCCGATGCGGGCCAGCACGGCGGCACGGTTGGCCACGGGATCCATCGGGCAGGACGGCGTCGGCTGCGGATGGAACAAGGGATCGGGAACGGTGAAATCGTCCTGATGGCGCAGCAGCGGGTTGGTGCATCCGGGATACATGCCGTTCAGCAGGGCCGCCCCCGTGAGCCGCGTGCGCTGGTCGATGTCGGCCCACGCCGCGAGCGAATTGGGCGGCGGGCAGATCGACGCCTCCATCAGGCCGCGCCCGCCATAGAGCACGCGGTAATAGCGGCCCATCAGCCGCATCAGCTCGGCGCCGCGCGGCGTCAGGAGGCCGGGCGCGACCGGCCACACCGGCCACGGCGTGGCGACATGCCTGTCCATTTCGTCGTTGGACTTGGTCGGCGAGCGCACACCATGCCGTGACAGCAGGATCGCCCGCTCCACCTGCCAGCCCGGCGGAATCGGCGAAATCTGGGCAGCCGCAGGCTCGCCCAGCAACAGGCCAAACATGACGGCAACAAGAACGCGGATGCGCATAGTACTCCCCCGAGGGGGACTATGCCGTCACCCGCGACTGAGGCTCAAGTCGGATCGGCCCTCAACTCGGATCGGTTTGCCGGCGGCTCTGGTGTGCCGATTCGGCCGACGTGCCGGTGACCGGCGAGCGGCCGTGCCCGTCATCGGCGTCGCTGGGGCCCACCGGACGGACGGCGATCTGCAGCTCATGGGCGCCGATCAGCGCATCGATCGCCCGCTGGCGCTGCTCCTCGTTGGGCACCGACCCGCGGGCAACGACCATGCCATGCTCGACCTCCACGGCGAGGTTGCGCGCATCCACCCCCAAGGTCGTTAGGCGGTCCAGAAGCTTCTCGCGGATGGTCTCGTCGCGATTGTTCATCGGGTCCTCCGGTGGTTCCCGATTCGAACGTCCGGAGGCGGCGATTGTTGCGGCGCGACGGCAAGTTTGGCGCGTGGCCGGGCGGCGTCTGCGATGTTACGTTCCACCCCATGCCCGTCCATTGGACGATTTCCCATCCCCAAAAGCTGGTCGTGGCCGTCGCCAAGGACCCGGTGACGGTGGCCGACTTCGAGCAGTATTTCGCCGGGGTCACCGCCGACGGCGGCATGGCTTATCGGAAGATCTTCGAGATCACCCAGACGCCGCAGGCGCTGTCGGAGGACAATCTCAAGGCGCTGGGCCAGCGCGTCATGTTCTATGCCCAGCACGGCCAGATCGGGCCGCTCGCCATCGTCGCGGCCACCGACGAGAGCTACGCGCAGGCCCAGATCTTCGCCAAGGCCGCAAACGTCAGCCGGCCGTTGCAGATCTTCCGCGAGCTGCATGCCGCACGCCAATGGCTCGACGCGCAGGCGACGCCACCTTAAGAAGATTGCCGTGCTCGCCCTGCATGCGCCCACGCTGCATTTCATCGCCGTCCTGGTCACCGTCGTGGCGGCCGGGGTGTCGTTGCTCACCTGGTATCATCACCGCGAAGGGCCCGGCCTGCGCGGCTGGGCGCTCGCCCTGCTGCTGGGCGGCGCCGGCACCTTCCTGTTCGGGCTGCGCGGGCCCGACGCCTCCTTTCGCTTCATCCTGATCGGCGACGGACTGTTCGTCGCGGGCTTCGCCGCCATGTGGATGAGCATGCGCCGCTTCAACGATCCGGCAATGACCGCCGAGCTCGCCGGCGTGATCGTCGCCGCCATCCTGATCGTCTTCATCGCCCTGTTCACGCTCGCCTGGCAGGTCGCCCCGCTGGCGCGCGCCCAGTCGATCGTCTTCTCGCTGTTCGTCTTCATCCTGGCCTCGCTCGCCGCCTGGGAGACATGGCGCGGCCGCCAGCTCGACGGCCTGCGCAGCCGGCCGATCGCGGCCCTGGCGCTGGCCGGCATCGCCATCGCCCGGCTGGTGCGGGCGGCGATGGTGTTCGCCCAGGGCATGGGCATGATCGAACCGGAGGTCGGCGTCGTCGCCCAGGGCTATGCCCTGTATTTCACCACCGTCTGCATCCTGGTGGTGACGTTCGGCCTGGTGCTGATGGCGCACGAACGCTTCGAGCGGCAGAACGTGATCTCGACCGAGGCCGGCCGCGCCGCCGAATAGCCGGCGATTCGCCGCTGTAACCGGCCAATGCTAGGGTCGATCGACAATCAACAGGGGTTTTTCATGCGGGCGATCTGGGCGGGCATTGCATCGGCGCTTGTGGTGCTGTGGCTGGCAACGGCGGCATGGGCACAAAACGGACTGGAACGCTTCGAGAAGGAGCTGAAGCCGCAGTTCGAGCTGAAAACCTTCACCTATGCCAACGCCGCGCCGCTCGGCAATGCGGGCTTCGTGCTGAACGACGTTGTCGCCGTCATCCCCGCCAATGCCGCGACCGGCGACAAGGAAAGCACGGTCAAGATCCAGAAGGTAACGGTCGACGCCCTCGACTTCGACCGCATGAAGAAGGACGCCAAGGACGACGAGGCGCCGCGCTTCGCCAAGCTCAAGCTCGAAGGCATCACCGGCGACGACGAGATGTTCACCGCCCTGCAGCCCTACGGCGTGCCCAACGTGCCGTTCGACATCGCGCTCGACTACACCCTCGACCCGGCGACCAAGGTGCTCGACGTCAAGACCTTGGAGATCGGCATGCGCGGCCAGGCGAAGTTCGTCCTGGCGCTGCAGATGGACGGCGTCAGCGACAAGACCAGCGGCATGGCCGGCGCCAAGGACGACGCCCGCCTGCGCACCGCTTCGCTCACCATCGACGACACCGGCCTGCTCGCCAAGCTCCTGCCGGCATGGGCCAAGGAGGAAGGCGTGCCGCCCGAGGAGCTGGTGCAGACCGCGCTGACCGGCATGGCCGCTTTCGCGGCTCAGCAAGGCGCCGACACCTTGAAGTCGCTCGACGCGGTCGCCTCCTTCCTCGCCGACTGGAAGTCGCCCAAGGGGCCGCTGGTGCTGGGGCTGAAGCCGGCCAAGACCGCGGGCCTCTCCGACCTCGACAAGGTGGCGATGCCCGATGCGCTCACGACCGAGTTCGGTTTCACGGCAAGCTATCCCGGAACCAAGGCCGGGGCGGCGAAGGCCGGCGGAAAGTAAGGAAGAAGAAGACAAGCAAGGAGAAGACAAGGGAGGGAACGATGAAGCGGAGAACGCTGGTTGCCGCCGGCCTGATGCTGCCGGCAGTACGGCCGGTCCTTGCGCAGGAGGCCTATCCGTCCAAGCCCGTCCAGATCTTCGTGCCCTTCCCGCCGGGCGGCGTCGCCGACATCACCGCCCGGCCGCTGGCCCATGTCATGGGCCGCCTGGTCAAGCAATCGGTGGTGGTGGTGAACAAGCCCGGCGCCGGCGGCTCGGTCGGCGCCGCGCAGGCCGCGCGCGCCACGCCCGATGGCTACACGCTGCTGCTGGCGTTGTCGTCGATCTCGGTCTTGCCGGTCGCCGATCGCCTGCAGGGGCGGCCGCCGGCCTACGAGCTCGATCAGTTCGCGCCGGTCGCGCTGATCAGCGCCGATCCGACGGTGCTGGTGGTGCGCGCCGACGGTCCCTACAAGACGCTGAAGGACCTTGTAGACGCGGCCAAGGCCAAGCCCGGCACGATCAACTACGGCTCGTCGGGCGTGTACGGCACACTGCATGTGGCGATGGAGATCTTTGCCCAGGCCGCCGGCATAAAGATGTTCCACATCCCCTACCAGGGCGGCGGCCCGGCCGTGGCGGCGCTGCTCGCCGGCCAGATCGATGCTCTCGCCTCCGGACCTGCGCCGGCGATCGGCCAGATCAAGGCCGGCAAGATGCGCGCGCTCGCGGTGTGGGGCGACAAGCGGCTGGCGGCGATGCCCGACGTGCCCAGCATGAAGGAGCTGGGCTACGACGCCACCTTCTACATCTGGTCGGGCCTGTTCGCGCCCGCCGCCACACCCCAGCCGGTGCAGACGGCCTTGCGCGAGATCGTGAAGCGCACCGTCGAGGATCCCGAGTTCAAGGAGGCGATGGACAAGGTCGAGACGCCGATCGCCTATCTCGACGCACCGCAGTTCAAGACCTTCCTCGACCGCGACGCCGAGAGACTCAAGGTCGCAGTCGAACGCATCGGCAAGGTGCCGGAGAATTAGTACTTCCTCCCCACGCGCAGCGTGGGGAGGCAAAGAGCTAATTCCGATACGGCGTCTTCAGCCGATCGATCTCCGCCTGCGTCGGCCGGTACGGCGTCGCCGCCGGATCGAACCGCGTCCACCCCTGGCCGCGATACGTGCCACGCCGCTCGATCGGATCGATCGGCCGATGGCGGTTCACGATCTGCTGCACGAAGGCCACGTTGTCGTCGGCCGTGCGCACGCTGACCAGGGTGCCGCCGCGGCGCACGGCCTCGCAGTAGACATGCGCCTCCTCTTCCGGCACGCCCGCACTCACCAGCGCGCCGACCACGCCGCCGGTCACCGCACCGGCCGCGGCGGCCACCGCCGTCGCCGCCAGCGCACCGGCCGCGACCACCGGACCCAGACCCGGGATGGCGATGATGCCGAGCCCGGCCAAAAGGCCGGCCGTGCCGCCCAACGCGGCGCCGACGCCGGCGCTCGGTGCCGCCGCCGACGGCTCTTCCAGGCGGGCGGTCTCGTCGCAGATGTACTTGTTGGCGATCAGGTTGATGTCCGAGCTCTTGATGCCGGACGCTTCGAGATCGGCCATGACCTGGCGGGCCTGGCCGTAGGTGTCATAGACGCGGGTGATGGTCTGCATGATCAAACTCCTATTGGCTGACGACGTTGCCCCTGAAGTCGACGGCGACCTTGGCGGCCTTGCCGTCCTTCATGGCGCTGCCGCGCCAGACGCCGTCACCGTCCTTGGCGAGCGACGACACGCTGGTGAATCCGGCGGCGACGATGCGATTCTTGGCCTGTCCTTCGGTGAAGCTGTTGGCGCCCTTGAATGGCGCGCCGGGCTCGAGCGCCTTGGCCATGAAGATGTCGCTCTGGCAGGCCTTCATGAAGTCCTGCTGGGTGATGCGGCCGTCGACCGGCGTCACGCGGGCGCGCACGCGGTAATAGGCGAGGTAGCGGTCGGCCTCGGGCCCCACCAGCACACCATCGTTGTTGCCGTCGGCGCTCTTCCACTGGGCCGCACAATCGGTCTCCGACATCGCTGAGGCCGTTGCCGGCAGGACAGCGCAAGAGGCCACGAGCACGGCCAGTGCAGATCTTCTGCGCATGACTCGTCTCCATATCTTGTGGTCGGGCTGTCCCGGATGAACGAGACCGCGGGCAACCCGTTGCGTCGGGGATGCGTTCCTGGAGTGGCAGCGCCCAATCCCGGGCGTTGTCACAAAGCCATGGAGGGCTAGCGATGAACGATCCCAAGGACCGCAACCCGCAGCAGTCCCCGCCGGACCGTGACCAGCAGCAGCGCGAGCGCCAACAGCGCCAGCAGCAGCAGCGCCAGAACAGGCAGCAGCCTAACCAACAGCCCAACCAGCAGCCGAGCCAGAAACCCAATCCGCAACAGATGGACGAATAGGGTCCGGTCCTGAGCACGAGGGAATGCCCGCCAACCGGCGGGCATTCCTTTATCCAGGGAGAACGACGTGACGATGCCACCGCGCGAGCCATCGCCAGGACCGCTGCCAGGGCCGCCGCCGCCGGGCAAGACCGATCCGATTCCGCCCGAGTTGCCGCAGCCGGGTGGACCGCAACCCGAGGACGTGCCGGCACAGCCATCGCATCCGACGGGACCGCCCTCGCCGGTCGCGTGAGCTTTACTTGTCTTGCCGTCGAGACACGGTCATGAAGAGCGGACGTAAAACGTCTCGGAGATACAGATGAATTTTGATGCCCTATCGGTAACTTGGTCACCGCGCCTTCTCAGCATCCTGCGAATCATGTCGGGCCTGCTGTTCCTGCAACACGGCACGGCCAAGCACCTGAAGATCCCGACGGTTCAGATGTTCGCCAAGCTCGACCCCATGTCGCTGCCCGGCATCGCGGGCTACCTCGAGCTGGTCGGCGGCGTGCTGTTGGTCCTGGGACTGTTCACCCGGACGACGGCGTTCATCCTGTCGGGCTTGATGGCGGTGGCCTATTTCGTCGCCCACGCGCCGCGCGGTTTCTATCCCATCCTCAATCAGGGCGAGCTGGCAATCCTGTATTGCTTCGTTTTCCTCTATATCGCCGCCGCCGGTTCCGGTCCGTGGAGTCTCGACGCGATGCGGCGCAAGTAAGCGCTTAACGACCCTTCATTTGGACTGTAAGTGAGAGACGGCCGCCGCTTGGGCGGCCGTCTTGTTGTGAGACCAGGAGGAAGAACGTGCTCAAGCGTCGCCAATTCGCCGCCCTCGCCGGCGCCACCGCTTTCAGCGCGCCGATGGTTGCGCGCGGCCAGGCGCGCTGGAAGCCGGAGAAGCCGATCACGATCTACAATCCTTTCGCCGCGGGCGGCGTCACCGACGTGCACATCCGCATGCTGGGCGAGACCGTCACCAAGGTGCTGGGCCAGCAGGTCATCGTCGACGTGAAGGCGGGCGCCGCCGGCACGCTGGCGCCGGCCATGCTGCTCAACGCCAAGCCGGATGGGCAGACGCTCGCCTGCATGAGCACCAACAGCCTGCGCTATCCGCACTATCAGAAGACCAACTGGGATCCCCTGAAGGACTTCACCTACATCAGCGGGCTCTCGGGCTACACCCTGGGCATCGTCGTGAAGTCGACGGCGCCGTGGCAGACGCTCGAGGAGCTGATCGCCGCCGGCAAGAAAGAACCCGAGAAGTACAATTTCGGCACCTCGGGCATCGGCGGCACCGGCCAGCTGATGATGATCGAAGTCGAGCAGGTGACCGGCGCCAAGTTCACGCACGTTCCCTACAAGGGCGGCGCCGAATGGATGCAGGCGCTGCTGAGCGACCAGGTGCATTTCCTGGCCGATGCTTCGCAATGGGCGCCGTTCGTCGACAACGGCCAGTGCCGTATCCTCGCCATGGCGACCGAGCAGCGCCTCGAGAAATACAAGGACGTCCCGACCCTGGTCGAGCGCGGCATCAATGTCGTGGGCCAGAGTCCGTACGGCATCGTCGGCCCAAAGGGCATGCCGCCGGAGGTCGTCGACTCGATCTATCTCGCCTTCAAGGAGGCCATGGGCGAACCCAAGGTCAACGAGTACCTGGCGAAGTTCTTACAGCTGCCGTGGTACAAGAGCCCGGCCGAGTACCGCGCGTTTGCCGAGAAGTACTATGTCGAGGTGAAGCCATTGCTCATCAAGGCAGGGCTGGCGCAGAGTTAGTGTCTTTTCCTCCCCATCGCCGAGTCGGCGATGGGGAGGTGCCCGCGAAGCGGGCGGAGGGGTCATAGGCATCAGTACTGTTGCTCATGACCCCTCCGGCCCTGCGGGCCACATCCCCAGCGAAGCTGGGGAGGAATGAAGAAGAGGAGAAAACGTCATGGCGCTCAAACGAGTGGCCCTCGAGATCGGCATGGGTACCGACATCCGCGGCGGCGACTACACCAAGGCCGCGGTCCGCGCCCTGCGCGATGCGCTGTGGCACAACTCGCTCACCGTCGCGACGGCAGTCGGCAAGTCGAGCGACGACATGCAGGTCGAGGTGCTGATCGGCGTGCCAAGGCCTGAGCTGGTCGACAAGAACGAGGTTTTGGCCGTGCTGCCGCACGGCACCGGCACGGTGAAGGTCGTCGAGGGCGGCCTGGAAATCCCCAACGAAGCCGGCACGGACAAGACAGTGATCGCCCAGGCGGCCGCCGTCGTCCGGCTCGATCTCTGAGGAGGCTAGAATGCCCGCGAAACGCGTGATCCTCGAGCTCGGCACCGGCAACGACCTGCACGGCGGCGACTACACCAAGGCCGCCCTGCGCGCCGTGCAGGACGCCCTGCATCACAGCTCGCTCGCCATGATCAGAAGCCTCAAGGTCAACCCCAAGACCGGCATGTTCGTCGACGTCACGATCGGCGTGCAGCAGCCGGACAAGGTCGACCTCGAAAAGGTGCGCGCCTCGCTGCCGCACGGCATCGTCACGGTGAAGGCGGTCAAGGGCGGGCTCGACGTGCCCGACCCCGAGAACAACGACCCGGCCGTGATCGCAAGCGCCGCAGTCTCAGTGCGCCTGGAGCTGCCCTAGGGAGGCAACCTGTGCTGCTCTACGAACACCCGCTCTCGTCCTACGCCCAGAAGGTCAAGATCGCGTTGCGCGAGAAGGGCCTCGACTTCACCGCCGAGACGCCGCCCGCTTTGGGTTCGGGCAAGGCCGAAGGGCAGTTCGCCGCTAGTAGCCCGCGCAACGAAGTGCCGGCGCTGATCGACGGCGATGCGCAGATCTTCGATTCGACCATCATCCTCGAGTACCTCGAGGACAAGTTCCCCTCGCCGCCTCTGCTGCCGCGCGATCCCGCCCTGCGCGCCAAGGCGCGCATGATCGAGGACGTCTGCGACACGCTCTACGAGGCGATCAACTGGGGCCTGAGCGAAATCCGCTGGTTCAAGCGCGCCGAGGGCGAGCAGGCCGAGAAGATGACGGGCACTGCGGCCCGCCAGACCGCCGAGCTGCAGGCCTGGCTCACCGGCAAGCTCGGGACGGCGCAGTGGTTCAACGGCGAAAGCTTCGGCTGGGCCGACCTCAGCGTGGCGCCCTACGTCAACCGCTCCTTCCACTATGGCCTCGGCACGCCGACCGATTCACCACTGGCAGCCTGGCGCGCCCGCATCCGCGACCGCCCCTCGGTGGCGGCGACCTTCCGCGAGTTCGAGGCGGCCACCGAACGCATGGGCGACGCGGCCAGCCGCCTGGCGTCGGGCGCGATCCGCCGTGAGTACCGCGATCATCGGCTGGAATGGATGATGAAGTCGGGCGGCGTGCAGGTCGTGCTCGACGGCCTGGCGAAGAACAACATCCGCTTCACTTGGCCGCTCGGTTAGAGAGGAGACGTCGGCGTGAAACAGGCCATCCAGGTGCCGGGCGTGCTGGCCTATGAGCCGTTCGGCTTCACCAACTGCGTGCGCTTCAAGGACGTGCTCTATCTGTCGGGCATTTCGGCACTCGACCCCGAAGGCAAGGTCGTCGGCGCCGACATCGAGACGCAGACCCAGGAAACCTATCGCAACATCCAGAAAGTGCTGCGCGCGGCTGGATCGGACCTCGACCAGATCCTGCAGATGACGAGCTTCATCGTCGATCTGCCGACCAACGGGTCGGGTTACGTCGCCGTTCGCAAGAAAATTCTGACCCGCACCAGCTACACCAGTGCGACGATCGGCGTCGCGGCGCTCATGATCCCAGGGCTTCTGCTCGAAGTGCAGTGCACCGCCGCGACGCCGTAGCAAAAAGACCGGAGGAAACGCCCATGCTGCGCAGCGACGACCGCATCCTCACCACGCATGTCGGCAGCCTGCCGCGCAATGCGGTGCTGACCGACATGCTCATCCGTGACGAGGATGGCGAGGCGATCGACAAGGCCGAGCTCAGGCGCCAGAGCGAGAGCGCCGTGCGCTACGTCGTCGAGAAGCAGGTGGCGAGCGGCGTCGATATCGTCAATGACGGCGAGCAGCCGCGCGTCGGCTTCCAGACCTACGTGGCGCAGCGCATGCAGGGCTTCGGCGGTGAATCCAAGCGACCGCGGCCGCGGGACTATACGGACTTCCCCACGCTGCTGGCGCAGCTTCCCCACCGCTATCCCCGGCGCGCCAAGGTGTCGAACGCACCTCAGGCGATTGCCGAGGTCAGCTACGACGATCTCGGCCCCGCCGAGGACGAGTGCCGCATGTTTCGCGCGGCGCTCGGCAAGCTGCCGTCGCCGCCACTCGCCACGTTCATGACGGCGGCCTCGCCCGGCATCATCGCCACGACGATGCTGAACGCCCATTACGACAGCCACGAAGCCTATGTCTTCGCGTTGGCGCGCCAGATGCGCAAGGAATACGAGCTTATAGCGCGCGACTTCATCCTGCAGATCGATGCGCCCGACCTGGCGCTCGAGCGCGCCACGCTGTTCCAGGACAGGAGCGTCGCCGAGTTCGTCAAGATCGCCGAGATGCACATCGCCGCGCTGAACGAGGCCTTGGCTGGCATTCCGCGCGATCGCATTCGGCTCCATTGCTGCTGGGGCAACTACGACGGACCGCACATCCACGACGTGCCGCTGGCCGACATCCTGCCGGTGCTGACCCAGGCCAAGGTCGGCGCGCTTTCGATCGAGTTCGCCAACCCGCGCCATCAGCACGAATATGCTGCCCTCAAGAAGGCCAAGCTGTCGGACGAGTTCCTGCTGCTGCCGGGCGTCATCGATACCAAGACGAATTTCGTCGAGCATCCCGAGGTCGTGGCCAACCGCATCTGCGAGGCCGTCGACGCCATCGGCGACCGCAGCCGGGTCATCGCCTCGTGCGACTGCGGCTTCGGCACCTTCGCGGGCTCGGAGCTGGTCGCCGAAGAGGTCGTGTGGGCCAAGCTAAAGACCTGCCGCGAGGGCGCCGAGCTCGCGACCAAGAGGCTGTGGGGGAAGGGCTGACAGGATATCCTCCCCCGTCATACGGGGGAGGCCGGGAGGGGGAGAGCCACAGTGTGGCCTTCTCCAATTTCAGATCTGAAACTTCATCAATCGTCTTTGAGGCTCGCCCCCTCCC
>JAKFVH010000260.1 GCA_021732285.1 Reyranella sp.
TCACGCACGAGAAGGGGAGGAGCAGCCGACAAGTACGTCACCAGTCCCTACGCCGGTACTAACCGGATCAGGTTGCCGGGGTCGTTCTTGCGAACCTCTCAGCCCAGACTGGGCTCCCCCCGGTGAACCCGGGCACTATGGAAAGGCGGGGACTGTCACGCAAGGGTCTTGAGTTTGACGAAATCGCCGTGCACCCGTTATTCCATGGCCATGGCATCCATCGGTTCCGGAACGCGGCTCGCCCACCTTTCCATGGGGCGCCGTCTCTTGCTCGCTGCGCCCGTTGCGCTGATGACGGGAGCTGCGCTTGCGCAGAGCTCCGAGATCACCTTCAAGAAGTCGTCGCTGGTCGTGGTGACCGCGGCGCGCGAGATCAAGTTCGACGTCGAGCTGGCGCTGAACGAAGCCGAGCGCTCGCGCGGACTGATGTATCGCGAGAAGCTCGGGCCCTACGACGGCATGCTGTTCGACTTCTACCAGGACGCGCCGGTGAGCTTCTGGATGAAGAATACACTGATCCCGCTCGACATGGTGTTCATCGCCGGCGACGGCACGATCAAGCACGTCCACGCCAACGCCACGCCATTGTCGACCGACGCCATCCCCAGCCAATTCCCGGTGCGCGCCGTGCTCGAGATCAACGGCGGCAGCGCGCGTCTCCTCGGCATCAAGCCCGGCGACAAGGTCAAGCACGCGATCTTCGGCAACGCTTAAGCTCATGCTCCTCTCCCCCTAGCGGGGGAGAGGAACATGAATCGTGAGATTACCGCTTCAACGCGCACGTCATCCCGTCGCCCACCGCAAACAACGTCAGGTCGACGCGCTCGTCCTTCCCGAGCTTGGCGTTGAGCGCGCGGATCGCCTCGGTGTCGGCGTCCTTGTCGGCGAGGTTGGCGACCGAGCCGCCCCAGATGACGTTGTCGATCAGCAGCAGCCCGCCACGGCGCACCAGCTTCAGGCAGCGCTCATAGTAGGCGTCGTAGTTGGTCTTGTCGGCATCGATGAAGGCGAGGTCGAGCTGGCCGCCGAGACCCTGGGCCAGCAGCCAGTCGAGCGTCTTCAGGGCAGGGGCGACGGTGAGCTCGATGCGGTTCTCCAGCCCGGCCTCCTTCCAGTAGCGCTTGCCGATCCTGGTCCACTCCTCGCTGACATCGCAGCACCAGAGCTTGCCGTCATCCGGCAGGGCCTCGGCGATGCAGAGCGCCGAGTAGCCGGTGAAGGTGCCGACCTCGACGGCGCGCCGCGCCCCGACGGCGCGGGCCAACAGGCCGATCTGCTGGCCCTGGTGCGCCGAGATCTGCATGCCGGCACCCGGCATCTTCGCGGTCTCCTCGCGCAGGCGGCGCTTCAGGGGGTTGTCGCGCAACCAGTTGCCGTCGACATAGTCGGCGAGCGCGCCGTCGATCTTTGGCCAACTCTTCATCGGTACTCCTCGATTACCTTCCACATCATCGACCCTGCCCAGGCATCGCACCATGTTCTGCCCATGAGCGACATCCAAACCTTCGTCCAGGACTACATCGCCGTGTGGAACGAGCCTGACGCCGGCAAACGTCGCCAGCTCATCCGCACACTGTGGCAGGAAGACGCACATCATCTTGCACGCACGCTCGAGGCCGTGGGTCATGCCGGCATCGAGAAGCGCGTGACCGACGCCTACGACAAGTGGGTGAAGGAGAATGGCAACGTCTTTCGCCTGCAGGGCAGCGTCGACGGCCACCACGATACCGTCAAGCTGCGCTGGGAGATGCTGCCGGCGGCCGGCGGCGCGGTGATCTCGGTCGGCTTCGACTTCCTGGTGCTGGGCGGCGATGGCCGTATCCGCACCGGCTACCAGTTCATTGAAGCCTGACGGCGTACTTCTTCAGGTCGTCGAGCGAAACGACGTGCAGGGTCACGGCATGCGTCGCCTCGAGCACGACCTGCGGGGCGGCGCCGGCATCCAGCGCCTCCTTCCAGCGGCTGGCGCACAGGCACCAGCGGTCGCCTGGCTTCAGCCCGGCGAAGCCGTATTGCGGCATCGGCGTCGAGAGATCGTTGCCCTGCGCCTTGGAGAAGGCCAGGAACTCCGCCGTCAGGACCACACAGACCGTGTGCAGGCCGAGATCCTCGCGCCCGGTATTGCAGCAGCCGTCGCGATAGAAGCCGGTCACGGGATCGAGCGAGCAGGGTTGCAGGGCGCCCCCCAGGACGTTGATCGATGGGGCACGGCCCGGTCGGCCTTGTTCCGGCGTCTGGTCGAACATGACCCAGGATACCACCTGGAAATTGCGCTTTCGAGCGGTCCCGGGCGCTGGTAGAAAGCCCGCGCCTAAAAGTCATTGCGGCGGGGCGTAGCGCAGTCTGGTAGCGCGTCTGCCTTGGGCGCAGAAGGTCGTCGGTTCAAATCCGGCCGCCCCGACCATGCCGCCGCCGCACGGGAGTCTCGACGTTCATGCAGGTTCGCATCTACAAGCCGGCCAAGACGGCGATGCAATCAGGCCAGCGCAACACCAAGGAATGGCTGCTCGAGAGCGAGCCCGCACCCAAGGAGATCGACCCGTTGATGGGCTGGACAAGCTCGCGCGACACCATGCAGCAGGTGAAGCTCTACTTCGCCACCCTGGAGGAGGCGACTGCCTACGCCAAGAAAGAAGGGTGGCGCTACACCGTCGAGCTGCCGCATGCGCGGCATGTCAAGCCCAAGGCCTACGCCGACAACTTCGCCTACAACCGCATCGGTCGCTGGACGCATTGAGCCTCCCATCGGGGCGTCAGCGCTTGCCGGCCATCGTCCGCTGATGGGCGGCGTCGAAGGCGCGCACGGTCCCGGCGTCGCGCTCGGCAGGCTTCAGATACTGCTGGCGGGCCGTCATATCGGCGCAATGGCGCACGGTCGAGGCCGAGATGGTATGGTGCGTTTTAGGCGCCCGTAGCTCAGGGGATTAGAGCAACCGCCTTCTAAGCGGTAGGTCGCTGGTTCGAATCCAGCCGGGCGCGCCAATCTCCAATAATTGCAGCTAATATGTAGTTCTGGCTCGAAACGTTTATTGCAAATAATTATCACTTCTTAGGAAAGTCATGATAATGACTCGCATTCGCTGAGTTCCGATCGGCGAGTTTGTGCTCTGGGGAGAAGTTGACGTGACGCGTACCCTTTCCGCGACGGCTGCCATGGCTGGCCTGCTGTTCGCCTCCGGCGCGGTGGCGCAGCAGGCACCCGATCAAAACGCACAGGGTCCGGCGCCGACGCCCCCACCGCCGGACCAGAACCCCGCCGGACCGACCACGGCGCCGGCAACCATGCAGCCCGTCACCGTCACCGGCTCGCGCCCCAGCGAGGACTTCCAGACCACCCGCGGGTCGATCTTCCGCATGGGGGCGGAGAACCTGATGGACGTGCCGCAGCAGGTGATTGTCATCAATCGCGCGCTGATGAATTCGCAGGCGGCAACGACGCTCGACCAGGCGGTGCGCAACGTGCCGGGCGTCACCATCGGCTCGGCCGAAGGCGGCAACATCGGCAACAACATCAACCTCAACGGCTTCTCGGCGCGCACCGACATCTACCTCGACGCCATGCGCGACCGCGGCCAGTACTATCGCGACACGTTTGCGCTCGAGGCGATCGAGGTCCTGATGGGCCCGTCCTCGATGCTGTTCGGCCGCGGCTCGACCGGCGGCGTGATCAACCAGGTGACCAAGAAGCCCGGCCTCAAGGCGGCGACCGAGCTCAGCCTCCAGGGCACGACCAACGGCCTGGTGCGCACCACCGCCGACGTCAACACGCCGTTCGGCGAGAACAACGCGGCGCGCGTCAACGGCATGTTCCAGTGGGGCAAGGCCTCGACCATCGACAACACCAACGTCATGGACTTCGGCCTGGCGCCGACAGTCAAGCTCGGCATCGGCACGCCGACCGAGATCACGCTGGGCGCCATCCTGCAGCACCGCAAGGACAACATTAACTACGGCGTGCCGCCGCTCAACGGCTTCCCGATCAACGTGCCGCGCAACGTCAACTACGGCCTGGTCGACGACTACACCGAGCAGGACGTCATCCAGCTCAACGCCACGGTCGACCACAAGTTCAGCGGCGATCTGCGCTTGCGCAACCAGACCGAATTCCTGTGGGTCAACACCTCGGTGCGCCAGACGTCCGGCGCCTTCGTCGGCATCCTGGGGCCCAACCCGACGCTGGGTTTCGTGCAGGCGGCCGCGGGTCCGAACAACACGCCCTATAGCGGCTTTCCGCTCAACCAACTGTCGATCCGCCAGATCAGCCGCGACCGCAACATCAACGACATCACGCTGGAGAACCAGGCCGAGATCGAGGCCAAGTTCAAGACTGGCGACATTGGCCATCTGCTGCTGATGGGCATCGACCTCAATTACGAGCAGTTCACCAGCAAGACCTACACCCGTACCGGCTCGTGCAACGGCATTCCGCTGGCGACCGGGTCGGTCGGCTGCACGCCGGCCGGCTTCACGGTCGGCGGGGGGACGCCGGGCAACGTAGCCTCGATCCCGGGCAACTACGCTTCCTCGCAGGCCTGGGGCTTCGGCGCCTACTTCAACGACACGATCGAGCTGACGCCCTGGCTGAAGCTGGTCGGCGGCCTGCGCTGGGATGTCTATGCCGCGCAGATCGGCAACTCGATCAACTCGGCCAACACCGTGGGCAACACCACGACGCCCTACCTGTTCCAAAACGACTACTTCACCAGCGTGCGCGGCGGCGCGATCTTCGAGCCGACGCGCCAACAGTCCTACTACGTCTCGTACAGCACCTCGTTCAATCCCTCGCTCGAACAGCTCACCTCGACGACGGGCTCGCAGACGCTGCCGCCGGAAAACAACGAAGGCTACGAGGCCGGCGTGAAGTACGAGGTCTTGAACGGCAACCTGTCGCTGAACGGCGCGCTGTTCCAGATCACCAAGTACAATGCGCGCACGGCGAACGCCGACGGCACCTTCTCGCCGACCGGCACGGTGCGCGTGAAGGGCGTGCGCGTCGGCGCGGCGGGCCGCATCACGCCGGAATGGCAGGTCTTCGCCGGCTACGCCTACCTCGACGCCCGCATCATCCAGGGCATCACGAACATCGGTGGCGTCGGCAATACGACCGGCATGGTTCCGCTCAACACGCCCAAGGACTCGGGCAACATCTGGACGACCTACACGATCAAGGACACCTACGAGATCGGCGGTGGCATGTTCTATGTCGGCCAGCGCTACGCCAACAACCAGAACACCGTGCAGGTGCCGGAGTATTTCCGCTTCGACCTGACGGCCGCCTACAAGCAGCCGACCTGGGAGCTCCGAGCCAACGTCTTCAACCTGTTCAACACAATGTACTACGACTCGCTGATGGCGTCGGATGGCGGCCGCGCCGTGCCGGGCTCGGGCACGACGGGCCTGCTCACCTTCACCTACCGCATGTGAGATCATGCTGGTCTGCATCCCCAATGTGCTCGATGCCGGGCAGCTCGTCAGCCTGCGCGCGCGGCTCGACGGGGCCAACGAGGCGTGGGTCGACGGGCGCGTGACCGCGGGCTACCAGGGCGCGCCCGTCAAGTTCAACCAGCAGATCGACGAGGCGTCGGACGTGGCCCTGGCCTGCCAGCACATCGTCGTCGGCGCGCTCGAGACCAACCCGCTGTTCATCAGCGCCGTGCTGCCCAACGCCATCTACCCGCCGATGTTCAACCGCTACGGCCAGGGCATGAAGTTCGGCGCCCACGTCGACGGCAGCGTGCGCATCCATCCGCACAACGGCGCCAAGCTGCGCACCGACGTGTCGGCGACGCTGTTCCTCACCAATCCCGACGAATACGAGGGCGGCGAGCTCGAGGTCGAGGACACCTACGGGCGTCACAGCGTGAAACTGCCGGCCGGCAGCATGGTCGTCTATCCCGCGACCAGCCTGCACCAGGTGACGCCGATCACGCGGGGCGTGCGCACCTCGTGCTTCTTCTGGGTGCAAAGCCTGATCCGCGATGAGACCCAGCGTGGCGTGCTCTACCAGATGGACGAGGCCATCCAGCGCCTCAATCAGACCAACGCGGACGAGCTCGCGCGCCGATCGTTGATCGGCTGCTATCACAACCTCGTCAGGATATGGAGCGAGACCTGATGGCTGAAGCCGCCGCCACAGCCCTGCCGAGCAACCGCGTGAACCGACGGCTGGCGTTCGTGCGCTGGGTGCGTCGCACGCACGGCTGGTTCGGCCTGTGGGGCGCGCTGCTCGGCCTGATGGCCGGCACGAGCGGCATCTGGCTCAACCACCGCAGCGTCATGAAGCTGGAACTGCCCGATCAGCAGCAGACCAACACGCAGCTTGCCATGCCCGATCCGCGGCCGGCGACGGCCGACGCCATGGCCGCCTGGCTGCAAGGCGTGCTCAAGGTCGACCGTCCGGCGACCAACGTCAGGGTCGAACGTGCGCGGGCTGTTCCCTGGGCCGAGCGGGGCGGTGAGGGGAGGCCAGCCATGCAGCCCGAGCGCTGGACCTTCGTTTTCGGCGGGCCCAACAAGGTGATCCAGGTCGAGTATTGGGTGGGCAACCGGTCGGCCGGCGTGCGCACGACGCAGAACGGCTTCATCGCCACGCTCACCAACCTGCACAAGGGCACGACCATGCCGGCGCCGTGGATCCTGCTGATCGACACCCTGGCCGGGGCCATGATCTTCCTGTCGATCAGCGGCACCATCCTGTGGTGGGAGACGCATCGCCGGCGACTTGCAGGGATCGTGATCTTTGGCGTTTCTGTGGCGGTGACCGCAGCACTTGCGATGTCGCCGCTGCAGTGGTGAGAAGGCTGCCGTGAAACCGGAAATGCCGCTTTTCCAGCGCGTGGGGACGGAGGTGATCGGCAGCTCGCGCGAGCCGCTGTCGCCGACGGTGAAGCGTGGCCTGTTGGCGCTGGTCATCTTCTTCCATGTCGGCGGCGGCTGGGCGCTGACCCAGGTCGAGCCCGCGAAGCTGATCGTGGGCGACATCGCGCCCATGGAAGTGCGCATGGTGCCGGCCGAGCAGGCGGCCGAGCCCGAGGTCGAGAACGCCGAACCGCCGCCGCCGGTCGAGATCAAGCCCGACCTGGCGGCGATCGTCGAGCCGCCGCCGCCCGACCTGCCGCCGCCGGAATTCCCGATCGCCAAGATCGACATCCCGCCGCCGGAGGAGCCGCCGCCGCCGGTGATCCTGCCGCTCGAGAAGAAGCCCGAGCAGCCCAAGCCGGTGCAGAGGAAGCCGCCGGCGCCGGTACCGCAGGCGCCCGTCGACAGCCAGCCGCAGCAGGCAGCGCCCGCGGTGCCCGCCGCGCCGCGCACCGTGGCGGATTCCCAACTCGGATATCTTGTGAAACCCAATCCGCTTTATCCCGCACGCTCACGCAAGGCCGGCGAGAAGGGCACCGTGATGGTGAAGGTGTTCGTGGATGGTGCCGGCCGGCCCTCGCAGGTCTTGGTGCAAACCTCGTCCGGCTACCCGTTGCTCGACGAAGCGGCGTTGAGCGCGGTGCGCGCCGCGCAATTCCGCCCCTTCGTCGAAGGCGGCTTTGCAAAGCCGATTTGGGTTTTGGCGCCGATCACGTTCAATTTGCAGTAGGAGTTAGGTCATGGGCGACACATCGGCCCTGGGCTTCGGCCATTTCATCGCCAACGCCGACATCGTCGCCAAGGTGTTGCTGGCGGTGCTGGCGATCATGTCGGCGATCTCCTGGTACCTGATCGTCTACAAGGGCATCAGCCAGGTCGTGCGCCAGAAGCGCAGCCAGAAGTTCCTCACCTTCTTCTGGAGCGCCACCTCGCTCGAGCAGGTGCAGAACGAGCTGAGCGTTCATGGCGTGCACGAGCCGTTCGGGCACCTGACGGCGCATTCGCTGCATGCCCAGGCGCATCACGCCAAATTCGGCGCCGCCAAGCTCGAGGAGGCGGGCAGCGAGCAGGAGTTCCTGACGCGCACCATCAAGAAGGTGCTCGACGAGGAGACGACGGCGCTCGAGAACGGCCTCACCATGCTCGCCACCATCGGCGCCACCGCGCCGTTCGTCGGCCTGTTCGGCACGGTGTGGGGCGTCTACCACGCGCTGGTGGCGATCGGCATGTCGGGCTCGGGCATGCTCGACAAGGTCGCGGGCCCGGTCGGCGAGGCGCTGATCATGACCGGCATCGGCCTTGCCGTCGCTCTGCCTGCGGTCATGGGCTACAACTGGCTGACCCGCTCCAACCGCGTGCTGACCACCAAGCTCGACGCCTTCGCCTTCGAGCTGCTGAACTTCCTGCTGATCGGCCGCACCTTGCAGGCCCAGGGCCGGGGCGGCCGGCCCGGCACTGTGCCGCTCGCCGCCGTGAACTACTAGGCGAGGAGAATCCCATGGCTTTCGGAAGCTTCGACCGCAAGACCTCGTCGCAGCCCATGGCCGAGATCAACATGGTGCCGTTGATCGACGTCGTGCTGGTGCTGCTGGTGATCTTCATCGTGACCGCGCCGCTCTTGACCAACGTGGTCAAGCTCGACCTGCCCAAGGCGACCTCGGCGGCCGACATCCAGAAGCCGGAGAAGGTCGAGTTCGCCATCGACGCAAACGGTGGGCTCTTCTGGAAGGGCGAGCGCATCAGCCGCGAGGACGCGATCGCCAGGTTCGCCGAGGAAGGCCGCAAGCGGCCGCAGCCCGAGGTCTACCTGCGCGCCGACCAGAACGTGCCCTATCGCTACGTCGCCGAGACCCTGGCCGACGCTTCCAAGGGCGGCCTGTCCAAGGTGGCCTTCGTCAGCGAACCGACGCGCTGATCATTGGACCGCGGGCCTCCAGGCCCGCTCATGCTCTTTTGGACCGCGAGCCTCCGGCTCGCTCATGAGCGCGCCAGAGGCGCGCGGTCCGGAAGATAAAGACTATGAGCGGGCCTGGAGGCCCGCGGTCCTATGACGAGTCAGCGTGCCGTCCACACGGCCAGTTCGTAGCCATCGGGATCGGCGAAGTGGACGCGGCGGCCGCCGGGGAAGTCATAGGCGGCCTTGACGATGCGGCCGCCCGCCGCCTCGATGCGGCGTTGGATGTCCAAAAGGTCATTGGCGTAGAGAATGACCAGCGGGCCGCCGGCACCGCGCGCCTTGCCAGCGCCCGCGAAGCCGCCCGTCAGCCGGCCGTCGCGGAACTCGCAATAGCCCGGGCCGTAATCCTTGAACGTCCAGCCGAAGACGTCGCCATAAAACTTCTTCGTGCGCGCCACGTCGGCGACATCGAACTCGACGTAGTCGATGCGGCGGTCGTTGTCGGTATTGGTCGTGGCCATGATCGCTCCTCCTCGAAGGGGGAGCGATCCTCTCTGATAATCTTGCCGGCGTCCTGACCGAAGCTGTGACCTTCGATGGATGCCAGCAGTGCTGTCAGTTGTGCTTGGCGAGCTCCAGCTGGCCGATCTGGTTGCGATGGACCTCGTCGGGACCATCGAACAGCCGCATCGACCGGGCCGAGGCGTAGGCCTTGGCCAGGCCGAAGTCGCCGGACACGCCGGCGCCGCCATGCGCCTGGATCGCCATGTCGACGACGCTCGACAGCATCTTCGGCACCGCGACCTTGATCATGGCGATCTCGGCGCGCGCCACCTTGTTGCCGACCGTGTCCATCATGTAGGCGGCCTTGAGCACCAGGAGACGCGCCTGCTCGATCATGATGCGCGCCTCGGCGATGCGCTCCAGGGTCACGGTCTGCTCGCTGAGCGGCTTGCCGAAGGCGACGCGCGACTTCACGCGCTTGCACATGTCCTCCAGGGCCCGCTCGGCGGCGCCGATCGCGCGCATGCAATGATGGATGCGGCCCGGCCCCAGCCGGCCCTGGGCGATCTCGAAGCCGCGGCCTTCGCCTAAAAGGATATTCGAGCGCGGCACGCGGACATTGTCGAACGTCACCTCGGCATGGCCGTGCGGGGCGTCGTCGTAGCCGAACACCGACAAGGGCCGCACCACTTTCACGCCCGGCGTGTCCATCGGCACCAGCACCATCGACTGCTGGCGATGGCGGTTGGGATTCGACGGATCGGTCTTGCCCATGAAGATCGCGATCTTGCAGCGCGGGTGGGGCGCGCCGGTCGTCCACCATTTGCGGCCGTTGATCACGTAGTCCTCGCCGTCGCGCAGGATGGTGCTCTCGATGTTGGTGGCGTCGGACGAGGCCACGGCAGGCTCGGTCATGGCGAAGCAGGAGCGGATTTCGCCCGCCAGCAGCGGCTTCAGCCACTGCTCCTTCTGCGCCTCGTTGCCGTAGAGCTCGAGCGTTTCCATGTTGCCGGTATCGGGCGCGGAGCAGTTGAAGACCTCCGAGGCCATCGGCGCGCGGCCCATGATCTCGCAAAGCGGCGCGTATTCCAGGTTGCTGAGGCCCGCACCATGCGGCGAGTGCGGCAGGAAGAGATTCCACAGGCCTTCCAGCCTGGCCTTCTTCTTGAGGTCCTCCATCAGCGCCGTCGGCTGCCAGCGATCGCCGGTCTCGATCTCATGATCGTGCCGGGCCTCGTTGGGATAGATGTGTTGGTCCATGAAATCCCTGAGCTTTTCGTGCAGGGCCACGACCTTGGCGGAGTGGGTGAATTGCATGGCACGTCTCCTGATGCTGCGGAGGCATCGTTAAGGCCGCGCCCATTATCAGGAAATTGAATAGATTTCATGGTATTTCATGCACATGATTAATCTATCACGCATCGACCTCAATCTCCTGGTCGTGCTGGAAGCGATCGTCGCCGAAGGCGGCGTCAGCCGGGCCGCCGAGCGGCTCAACCTCACGCAGCCGGCGGTGAGCCATGCATTGGCCCGTCTGCGCGAGCTGTTCGACGATCCGTTGTTCGTCCGCGAGGGCCGCAACCTCGCACCAACGGCGCTCACCAAGGGGCTGGTCGAGCCGCTGCGGCAGTCGCTGCAGGCGCTCGGCACGCTGATCGAGAAGGGCGAGAGCTTCGATCCGGCGAGGAGCGAGACAAGCTTCACCGTGTCGATGCGCGATCCCATGGAAGTGCTGATCCTGCCGCGGCTGATGAAGCGCCTGGCCCGTGAAGCACCGGGGATCGACATGCGCACGGTCCAGATGCGCCGGCGCAGTGTCGAGAACGGTCTGGCCGACGGCACGCTCGATGCCGCATTCGATGTGGCCTTGCCCTTGTCGGAGCGCATCCATCGCCAGCGCATCAGCGCCGACCGCTTCGTCGTCGCGGCGCGCAAAGGCCATCCGCGAGTGCGGCCGGGTTTTACCCTGGCGACCTACCTTGCCGAGAAGCACGTCATGGTGACGTCGCGCCGCCGCGGTCCGGGTGCGGAGGACATCGAGCTCGGCCAGCACGGCCAGCGCCGCCATGTCAGCCTGCGCTGCCGCAACTATCTCGCGGCCATCCAGGTGGTGGCGGGAAGCGATCTCGTGCTGACGATGACTGCGCGCTACGCATCGCTGCTCGGTGCGGCATCCGGCGTGCGGGTGTTGGCCATGCCGCTCAAGATGCCGACACTCGATCTTTTCCTCTATTGGCACGACCGGGTCGACAATGACCCGGCCAATCGCTGGCTGCGCTTGCAGCTCGTCGAGGCCTTGGGCAAGACTGCGCGTCCCTGAAAGTTCGCCGGAGTTTGTCGCGTGTCACTCGATGCCAAATTCGATACGAGGCCGACTGTCGATCAGCCCGATGGCGATCCGTATCTCTGGCTCGAGGACATTGAAGGCGAGCGTGCGCTCGCCTGGGTCGCGGCGGAGACCGACCGCACGCTGAAGGCCTTCGGCAGCGCGCAGTTCGCCGCCGATCGCGACGCCCTGGCGGCGATCCTCGACCGGCCCGACAAGCTCCCCTTCGTCGTGCGGCGCGGACCGTGGCTCTACAATTTCTGGCTCGACGCCAAAAGCCCGCGCGGCCTGTGGCGGCGCACGACGCTGGAAAGCTTCCGCCTCGATCAGCCGGCCTGGGAGGTCCTGCTCGATGTCGACGCCCTGGCCGCGGCGGAAGGCGAGGACTGGATCTGGGGCGGCGCCACGACGCGACCCGGCACCCACGATCGCGCCATCCTGAGACTGTCGCGCGGCGGCAGCGATGCCGTGGTGCTGCGCGAGTTCGACCTTGCGACCAGGACCTTCGTCAAGGACGGCTTCGTGCTGCCCGAGGCCAAGGGCTGGGTGAGCTGGCTCGATGCCGACACGCTGCTGCTCAGCAGCGCCTGGGGCGGCGACGCGACGATGTCGGGCTACGCGCGAACGGTGCGGCTGTGGCGGCGCGGCAGCGACGCGGCGCAGGCGCCGGTCCTCTTTGAGGTGCCGCGCGAGAGCATGTCGGCCGGTGGCGCCGTCGATCTCGAGCACGCATCGAAGCTCGTGTGGTACACCGACCATGTCGGCTTCTTCGACGTCAATCGCTGGATGGCGGACGGCGAGGGCGGCAACCGGGTCAAGCTCGACCTGCCGACCGACGCCCAGATGAACAGCCATCGCGGTTGGATGGCGATCAAGCCGCGCAAGGCCTGGACGGTGGACGGCAGGACCTGGCCCGCCGACAGCCTGCTCGGCATCCGGCTCGACGCATTCATGGCTGGCAACCGCGATTTCGCCGTGCTCTTCGAGCCGGCCGGGCGGCGGGTGCTGCAGGGCTTCTTCTGGAGCGCCGGCCGTCTGGTACTGTCGATCCTCGACAACCTGCAGCCGGTGTTCGAGGTCCTGACACCGTCCGACGCCGGCTGGGCGCGGCAAGGCCTGACCGGACTGCCGGCGATCGGAGTCGTCGATGTCGCGCCGCTGGATGTTGAACCGTCTGAAGGCAACGGCGACCTTTTAGCGACGGTGCAGGATCCGCTCACGCCGCACTCCCTCATGTTGATGGACAAGGGCAAGGGCCCCGTCTTGCTGAAGCGGTCGTCGCCCGCGTTCTCGCCGGAAGGCCTGCTCGTGACGCGCCACGAGGCGATCTCGATCGACGGCGAGCGCATCCCCTATACCCAGACCGGCCCGGCCGGCGAGACCGGCGATGCACCGGTGCATCTCACCGGCTATGGCGGTTTCCGTATTCCGAGCATGCCCTACTACAACGCCGGCATCGGCAAGATGTGGCTGGAGCGGGGCGGCACCAGCGTCATCGCCAACATCAGGGGAGGCGGCGAGTTCGGCACGCCGTGGCACGATGCCGGCCGCGGCGCGGGCAAGCGGCTGACGCACGACGATTTCGCCGCTGTTGCCTCCGACCTGGTGCGCCGCGGGGTGACGCGGCCGGACCGTATCGCCGCCGAGGGCGGATCGAACGGCGGCATCCTCATCACCAACATGCTGACGCGCTATCCCGAGCGCTTCGGCGCTTTGTTCTGCACCATCCCGCTGATCGACATGCGCCGCTATTCCAAGCTTTTGGCCGGCGCGAGCTGGATCGCCGAGTACGGCGATCCCGACAAGCCGGAGGAGTGGGCGTGGCTGAAAACCTACTCGGCCTATCACCAGGCCGTGCCGGGCCAGGCCTACCCGCCGATCCTGATCGCCACGACGCGCCGCGACGATCGCGTGCACCCGGGTCACGCGCGCAAGATGACCGCCAAGCTGCGGGCCATGGGCTACGACCAGGTCTATTTCTACGAGCCCGCCGCCGGCGGCCACGGCTACGGCAAGGACAACAAGGAACGCGCCGCCTTCTCGGCGCTGGGTTACACATTCCTCAAGCAGAAGATCGGCTGGTCGTGACTGCCAGGGACGATGGTCGTCACGACTTGTCGGGCACTTGGCAAGGTCTCTATTCCTATCTCGATTCGCGCGAGCCGGTTGCGTTCGTGGCGGTGCTGATCGATGCCGCAGGAAGCCTCGGCGGCACCACGCACGAGCGATGCAGCGCGGGCGCGGCATTGGGTGGCTATCTGTATGCAACGCTCAGCGGCCGACACGCCGCCTCGACGGTCACGTTCGTGAAGACCTACGACGGCACCGGCGGCTGGGAACATTCGGTCAACTACGAAGGCACGATCAATGAAGACGCCACCGAGATCACCGGGCAATGGCACGTGCAGGACGAGTGGGGCGGGGGGACCGGCCCGTTCCTGATGATGCGGGCCAACAGCAAGGAAGACGCCGTCATCAGAAAGGCTCTACAGCCCGCCGACGAGTCATAGGCGCTTGGCCAACAGGATGTCCGGCCGGCCGGCGCCGTTCACGTCGGGCAGCAGACCAATGATCTCGTAGCCGTGCCGGCGATAGAAGGTGAGGGCGTGCCCGCGCGCCGTTGCCTCTGTCGCCGCGACATGACTCACCGCATCGGGCCAGAGGTTGCGGCCGAACAGGATCGTGCCGCCGTAGTCGTCGTCGCTGCCGAGGAAGAGCGTCAGCACGCCCTCGCCGCGGGCGCGGGCCTCGAGCGCTGCCAGCAACGCCGAGCCGATGCCGCGGCGCTGGCAGCTTGGCGCCACGACCAGGGGATGGATCTCCCAGCCGTGGCTATAAGTCCGGATCGCGCCGATCCAGCCGACCAGCCGCTCGCCTTCCAGGGCGGCATGGCCCAGCCAATCGCCATCAGCAGTGCGCTGCGCCACCTCGGCTTCGGCCTCGCCGGGGGCGTTGTAGGCTGACGGCAGATGAGCCAACGCCTCGCGCAGGATCAGGGCGGCATCGGCATGCCGGGCCGGCGCGAGTGCCGCGAAGTCGACGGTCTCCATTCAGCTCCGCGAGCCCGCCAAGGTGACGGTCGCGGCCCCGGCGCCGATCAGCAGCCCGCCGCCCACCTTGTTGACGAGGCCGATGGCGCGCGGATTGGCGACGAAGCCACGCGCGCGGGCGGCGACCAGGGCGTAGCCGAAGGCATTGGCGAAGGCCAGCACCAGGAAGGTCGTCTCGAACGCCACCATCTGGGTGAGGAAGTCGGCCTGCGGATCGAGGAAGGCCGGCAGGAAGGCAACGAAGAAGGTGATGCTTTTGGGATTGAGGGCCGTCACCAGCCAGGCGTGCCCCAGCATCTTGGCAGCCGATACCGCGTCGGTGCGCGGCGCCGCGTCCAGGGTGCCGCCGGCGCGCCACAGCTTTATGCCGAGATAAACGAGATAGGCGGCACCCACCCACTTCAGGATCGTGAACAGGGTGGCCGAGGCGGCGAGCAACGCGCCCAGGCCCAGCATGGAGAGCGTCATGGCGGTGAAGTCGCCCAGCGCCACGCCCACCGTCATCGGCAGCACGGTGCGCCAGCCCTGGCCCAGGGCGTAGGAGACGACCAGCAGCACGGTCGGCCCCGGAATGATCAGCAGCACCGCCGAGGCGGCAGTGAAGGCAGCCCAGCTTTCGAACGTCATGCAATCCTCCGGTCACAGACCGGGCATCAAGCCACAGGCTTTCACGAAGGTCAGCCGGCTTTTGCCGTCTTGCCGCCGTCGATCACGATCTGCGCACCGGTCATGAAGGGATGGTCGTCGGAGGCAGCGTCAGGGCGAGCGCCGCGACCCCATCGGCCGTGGCGAGCCGCGTCGTCGAACCCAGGATACGGCGGCGATTGGGCGGGGTGGCCGTGTCTTGGGACATGGCAAGCTCCAATCTTGTCGCAAGAAAGATAAGCTAGCTTCTAATCTTTACACTGCCAAGTCTCGGCTTGATCGCTTGACACTCCCCCATAGCGCATGAGGGGATGACCCATGGCGCGGGCAAAGACGGCAAAACCCTATCATCACGGCGAGTTGCGCGAGGCGTTGGTCTCGGCCGGCCGCAAGCTGCTGGAGGAAAAGGGCGTTCGCGGCTTCACGCTGCGCGAATGCGCCCGCCGTGCTTCGGTCTCCCACGCCGCCCCGGCGCATCACTTCGCCTCGATCGACGACCTGCTGGCCGAGATCGCGACCCGCGGCTACCACGAGCTCACCGCGGCGATGTCGGCCGAGGCGCGCCGGTCGGGCAGTGACCCGGCGGCACGGCTGGTCGGCCAGGGCGTGGGCTACATGGCCTTCGCCGCGGCCAATCCGGTGCTGTTCCAACTCATGTTCAGCCGCGAGGCCAACCGCTTCGAGGCGCCGGCGCTCGCCGAGGCCGCCAAGTCGGCCTACCACCTGCACCGCGAGGCGGTCGAAGCCGTCATTCCCCAGGCTTCGGGCGAGGTGAAGGAGCGCATGGTCGACTTCGCCTGGGCGGCCGTGCACGGCTTCATCACCCTGGTCCTGGAAGGCCAGCTCGGCGAGAGGGATTCGTCACGCGCGCTCAAGGCCCGTGGCCTGGCGGCCCTGTCGGCGATGGTCGAGGCCGTCGTCCGTGCCGGCGGCGAGCCCTAAGGTAGATCGATCCGGAACAGCAGCGCCTCCTTGCTGCCGTAGACCGGATCCTTGCGAAAGCGCTTCACGACCACGCCGCCATTGTTGGTGATGACCTTCTGCGACGGGACATTGTCGAGGTCGGCGGTCAACTCGACATAGGCGAGCCCCTCCTTGCGCGCCTCCGGCAGCATCATCGCCAGGGCGCGGGTGGCGTAGCCGCGGCCGCGCTTCCACGGCACGACGGCATAGCCGATGTGGCCCAGGCAGGTCGGCGGCAGCGCCTCCGTCCCGGACTGCCAGCGAAAATTGATCGAGCCGCAGAAGCCGTCATCCCATATCCAGCGACGATAGCCAGGCAGGCGCGCCACCTGCGTTCCGTCGGGCAGGGTGATAGGGCCGCCCTTGGCTTCGCGGTCGTCGAGCAAGGCCACGAAGGCCGCTGGATCGACGTCGATGTGTTCCAACTCCTCCAGCGCGGTCTCCTCCGGCTGGATATTGTCCGGTGACCAGCGGCGCCGGAGTGCGTCGGCGTAGGCATCGAGATGCGCCAGGGAGGGGACACGGAGCTGCAACGGACTATCCTCGGCAAGGACCGGCTGCTGTAGCATGGCCAGCCATGAGTTCCAGCCCTGTCCTCGTGCTCGACATCGATGGCGTCGTCTCGCTCGCTCAGCCCGGTTCGGCCGCGCCCTGGTACGCCAGCCTGCAGGCCGACTGGGGATTCGACCACGACGAGATGGCGCGCGATTTCTTCCGTCGCGATTTCATGGAAGTTTTGCGCGGCCGGCTCGACCTCTACGTCGCCCTGCACGGTTGGCTGGACACCAAGGGCATGGCCGATCGGCTGGAGGAGTTCGTCGCCTACTGGTTCGCCAAGGACGCCGTCATCGACCGCGAGGTCCTGGCGCTGGCCGACGCCTGGCGGCAGCGCACCGGCGGGCGCTGCTTCACCGCCTCCAACCAGGAGCACCATCGCATCGCCTACCTGCGCGACCAAGCGGGGCTGGGCCCGCACTTCGACGAGATCATCTATTCGGCGGGCCTCGGCGTCTGCAAACCCGACCGCGTGTTCTTCACCACCGCCCAGGCGCGCATGGGCGTGACGGCGGCGCAGGCGATTCTGTTCGTCGACGATGTCGCGGCCAACGTCGACGGCGCCCGTGCCTGCGGCTGGCGGGCGATGCTCTATCGCGGTCCCGAGAGTCTCAAGCGCGCGCTCGAGAGTTGGGGGTAACGCACCCGCTGTCATCCCGAGCGCAGCGAGGGACCTTTCCTGGATCGTAAAGGCCCCTCGCTTCGCTCGGGGTGACAGTCACACCCGCCGCAGCTTCGCCCAGATGATCGCGTGGATGACCATCCACATCGGCACCAGCACCGTGGGCACGAACGACAGGGGGAGGCGCGTCATCGCCTCCGAGCCCGGATCGGGGAACACTTGCAGCAGCGAGCCCGGCGCCGACATCACGCCGAGCACGATCGCGGCCACCAGGTCGAGCATGCCGAAGGCGTTCCACAGATGCAGCACGGCCTTGTTCTGCGCCGGCTCGCGGGCGAGCCAGATCAGCGGCAGCGCCACGACGCCGCTGATGATGTCGCCCCAGCCGGCCGAATGAGGGAATGGACCGGACATCCGTCCCTCGGCCGCAACCAGCAGGAACAGCACGCGAAGACGCGCCCGACGTTCATGCCGACCAGCGGCAACGGGAGGCCGAGCATCGCAGCGCGCGCCCTCGGCCAGGCAGTCGCTGCGATCGCTGCCGCAAGAGGGACAACAACGAAGAGCCCCATGATGGGGAAGGGTTTTGTGAGGGCGGCCCAGCCCGCCGCGCTGCCGGCCGTGGCGATGCCGACCCACAGGCCGAGCAGGGCCGCCATGACGATCTTGGTCTGGCGCGAGACGTCGAGGAAGGCGAGCAGGGTGCTGATGATGAAGATGGTGAGCGCGACGGTGGCGATGGTTCCCAGGAAGTCGAGCATGTAGGTCCTCCGATCGGGTTGCCGAAGGGTCGTGTCCCGCTAAAGATGTTCAACATAATCTTTTTGCGGAGGACGCCATGCCCTACTCGGCGACTCACAAGCGGCACACCCGCCAACGCATCCTCGAAAGCGCGCGCCGCCTGTTCAACAGCAAGGGTTTTGCCCAGGTCTCGATCGGCGAGGTCATGGAGAATGCCGGCCTGACGCATGGCGGCTTCTATCGCCACTTCAAGGACAAGGACGAGCTCTACGCCGAGGCGGTGCGCTGGTTCCTGTGCGAGGAGGCGCCGAAGCCGTGGCGGCGGCCTCGCCGCAATGCGCACAAGTTGCGCGCCGAGCGGATCGTCGACGCTTATTTCTCGCTCGACCATTTCGACGATCGCGAGAGCTGCTGCCCGCTGATCGCGCTGCCCTCCGACACCGCGCGCAGCGGCGAGGGCGTGAAGGCGGCCTACCAGGACGTCCTGCAGAAGCTGCTCACCCTGTTCCAGGCCGACTTGGGCGGCCCGGCCGCGCGCGAACGCGCCCTGGCGCTGGCGGCCTTGTGCATCGGCGGGCTGGCCGCATCGCGCGGCGTCGCCGATCCCGGCCTTGCCCAGGAGCTGCGCCAGGCGGCCTACCGGCAGGCGCAAACTATGCTAAAAGCCCGCCCATGCTGATGTTCGACATACCGTTTGGCACGACCGACTGGGAAGACGTGGAGCGCACCGAGCATGCCGGCGAGACCGGCAAGGCCTACTGGCGCACGCGCAATTTCAACAACATCCGGGTGCGCATTGTCGAGTACACGCCGGGCTATCTGGCCGACCACTGGTGCCAGAAGGGCCATGTGCTGCTGGTGCTCGACGGCGAGCTGCACACCGAACTGGCCGACGGCCGGACCGTGGTCCTGAAGAAGGGCCAGAGCTACCAGGTCGCCGACGGCGATCTCGCCCATCGTTCGAGCACCGCAAGCGGCGCCAAACTCTTCATCGTGGACTGACATGGCTGACAAGATCGGATTTATAGGCGTCGGCACCATGGGCGAGCCGATGTGCCGCAACCTCGCCCGCAAGAGCGGGCTGGAGGTGATGGCCGCCGACCGCGACGAGGCGCCCCTGAAGCGCCTCTCCGCCGACGGCGTGAAGAGCGCCTCGATCGATGAGATCGCGGCCGAGTGCCGGATCATCATGCTCTCCCTGCCGGGCGGCAAGGAAGTCGAGCAGGTCTGCCTGGGCGAGAGCGGCCTGATCGCCAAGGCCAAGCTCGGCTGGACGGTGATCGATCTCAGCACCTCGCCCATAAGCCTGGCGCGGCGGCTCTATGCCGAGTTCGAGGGCCGCGCCTCGGCCTTCGCCGATGCGCCGGTGGCGCGCACGCGGCAGGCCGCGATCGACGGCACGCTGTCGATCATGGTCGGCGGCACGAAGGAGTGTTTTAACCGCATCGAGCCCTTGCTGCGCTGCATGGCGAGCGAGGTGACCTACTGCGGCGACGCCGGCAGCGGCCAGGCGGTCAAGATCCTGAACAACATGATCCTGTTCCAGACCGGCGTGGCGCTTGCCGAGGCGCTGGCCATCGCGCGCGCCCACGGCGTCGACGGCAAGGTGCTGTTCGAGACCCTGACCAAGGGCTCGGCCGATTCCTTCGCGCTGCGCAACCACGGCATGAAGGCGATGCTGCCCGGCGTCTTCCCCGAGCGCGCCTTCTCGGTGGAGTACGCGCTGAAGGACCTGTCCTACGCCATCCAGATGGCCGAGGAACGCGGCGTGCCGGCGCTGGGCGCCGACGTCGTGCGCGAGCTGATGGAACGCACCGTCGAGCTCGGCCACGGCAAGGAATACTGGCCGGTGCTGGTGAAGGCGATCGAGGACGCGACGAAGAAGTAAGGGAGCGCGGGCCTCCGGCCCGCATCATGATCATGAGCGGGCCGGAGGCCCGCGCTCCCAGACTACGTAGTCACGTAGCCCTTGCCGCGCATGCAGGCGACCGCCAGCATCTGCTCGGCCTGGGACTGGCTGAACTCGTTGGAGCGCTGCACGGCGCGCCGTTGGGGCGCGGAGCGCCAGTTCCAGAACGCGTCCGTATCGAACGCGAACGGCCGCCAGTCGGCGTAGAGGCGCATCATCTCCTGCATGGCCTCGCGCCGGCATTGCCGCAGATCGCCGTCGACCAGCGACTGGTCGACGCCGGGCTTCTGCCACCCCGTGGCCGTTCCGCAGGCCGATGACGCGAGCAGCGCCACGATAACCAAGACTTTGCGCATCGCGGTGGTATGGTCCCTGCACCGCTGAACGTTGGGAAGGGGAGAACGGTTCTATGGCGCGAATCGCTGTGGGTGGATTCCAGCACGAGACCAATACATTCGCGCCGCAGCAGGCGACCTGGGAGGAGTTCGTGCGCGCCGATGCCTGGCCGCCATTGCTGCGCGGCCCGGAAATGATTCTAGGCGTCGAAGGCTTCAACATCCCGATCGCCGGCGCCGTGAAGCGACTGGCCGAGCTCGGCCACGAGGTCGTGCCGCTCGCCTGGGCCGCCGCGGCGCCGGCCTCCTACGTCACCGCGGATGCCTACGAGAAGATGTGGGCGCTGTTCGACGAGGACCTCGCCAAGCTCGGCCCGTTCGATGCGATCTACCTCGACCTGCACGGCGCCATGGTGGCGGAGAACACCGAGGACGGCGAAGGCGAGCTTTTAAAGCGCATCCGCACCATCGTCGGCGGCGCCATGCCGATCGTGGCGAGCCTCGACTATCACGCCAACCTCACACCCGACATGGCGAGCCTGGCCACCGCCCTGGTCGGCTATCGCACTTATCCGCACATCGACATGGCCGCGACCGGCAAGCGCGCTGCCGAGCTTTTGGACCGCCTGCTCAAGGAGAAGCGGCCGGTCCATCGCGCCTATCGCCAGCTCGATTTCCTGATCCCGCTGGTCTGGCAATGCACCTTCATCGAGCCGGCCAAGAGCATCTTCGATCTCGTCGGCGAGCTCGAGGCCGGCGAGAAGAGCCACAACCAGGGCATCGTCAGCGTCACCCACACGCCGGGCTTCCCGCCGGCCGACATCGCCCAGTGCGGCCCTGCACTGGTGGTCTACGGCCACGACAAGGAAGCGGTCGAAGCGGCGGCCGACAAGCTCGCCCAGACCGTGAAGGCGCAGGAGCGGGCCTTCGCCGGCGGACTGCTCGATCCCGATGCCGCGGCGCTGCGCGCCATCGAGCTCTCGAAGAATGCGAAGAAGCCGATCGTGCTGGCCGACGTGCAGGACAATCCCGGCGCCGGTGGCACCTCGGACACGGTCGGGCTGCTGGCCGCCCTGATGCGCCACAAGGCCAAGGGCGCGGTGATCGGCATGATCGTCGATGAGGAGGCCGCCAAGGAGGCCGTCGCGACAGGCGAGGGCAACGTCATGCATCGCGGCATCGGCGCCGTCGTGGGCTACGCCGGCGAGAAGCCGGTCGTGGCTGACTGGCGCGTAGTGAAGGTCGGCGAGGGTAAGTTCATCGGCACCGGCCCGTTCTACGGCGGCGCCAGGTTCCAGATCGGGCCGATGGCGCTGGTGACCGACGAGGCGAGCGGCGTGTCCGCTGTGCTTGCCAGCAAGCGCATCCAGGCCGCCGACCAGGAGATGTTCCGCCATGTCGGCGTCGAGCCGTCGAAAGTGCCGATCCTCGGCCTGAAGTCGACGGTGCATTTCCGCGCCGACTTCCAGCCCATCGCCGAGACCATCCTGGTCGTGCAGTCGCCCGGCGCGCACATCACCGATCCGATGGAGATGCCCTACAAGCACCTGCGCAAGGGCATCAAACTCAGGCCGATGGGGCCAGTATGGAACGGCTGACGACAGCTAGCGGAAAGCGGGCCTCAGCGCCCACACCATCGGCACCGTCGTCAGTGCGATGCAGGCGACGGCGCTGAGCGCGATCGGCAGGCCGACGGCATCGCCCAGGAAGCCTGAGACCAGTGGCCCCGTCGCGCCCGCCACCGAGCCACCGGTGTAAAAGATCGCAAAGGCGTGCGTGCGCTTCTCGGGGCTCACAAATTCCGGGATCGTGCCGTAGAGCACCGAGGAGGTGCCGTTCAGCATCAGCCCGACGGCTGGCAGCAGCACCAATGCGAGCGGCAGCGACAGCGGGAGCAACATCAGGATCAGGGTGGTGGTCGCCACCTCGGTCAGGATCACCGATGGCACGACGCCCAGTTTCTCGCCGACCCAACCCATGACCAGCTTGCCCGCCGCGCCGCCGGCGAACGTCAGCGACAGGCCGAGGCCGATGGTCGGCAGGTCCGCGCCCTTGTCGCGTAACAGAAAGGGCAGAAAGATCATGAAGCCGGTGCGCACCAGGTCATCGGCGATGTGAATCGAGAACAGCAGCCAGTAAGCCCATGGCCGATCCTGCCCGGCCATGGCCGCCTTCGGCTCGTCGCCCTTGTCGTGCAGCGGCACGGGCTTCAGCGTTCCCAAAATCACGCCGGCGCCCAGCACGGCGACGGCGGCGATCACGATCAGCGCCTGCTCCCATCCCAGCGCCGCGGCGATCACGGCGAACAGCGCGGGCAGCAGCACCTTGCCGACGTCGCCCGTGAAATTGTAGGTGCCGAGCGCGGTGCGCGAGCGCAGGCCGGAGTAGGCGGCCGATACCAGGCTGGACCCGATCGGATGCTGCGTGCTGCCGCCGAGCCCAGCCAACAGGAGTCCGATGACCACACCGTAGAGCGACCCCATGAGGCCTGCCAGGCCGTAGCCGACGGCAATCAGCGCCGTGCCGATCGCCAGAACCTTTACGCCGCCGAAGCGCACGGCGAGCTTGCCCGAGGGAATCTGCCCGACCGCCATTGCGCCCGAATAGACAGTCTTGAAGGCGCCGATCGCCGCGTAGCTCAACCCGAACTGCGCCTGCAGCAGCGGGTACAGGACGTTCAGAAGGTCCGTAAAACCGTCGTGCAGCGCATGGGCCCCGCCGCACACGGTGAGCGTCCGGCGGGGTGAAACGGAGGGAGTGACGGCGACTGTCATCTCCCTGTCACATTACTACCGACCGGGCATCGCCCTGAACCAAAAACCGGTCTGCTGCTGAAAATCGTTTTCGGCAAAGGTCGTGTCGGTAACCACGGAAGGCTTGCCGTTGCGCGGATAGCGCACACTTGCAAGCCGTGTGAACTTGGTATCGCTGAGATGCAGCAGCAGCACGTCGCCCTGGCGGCGCATGAAGATCAGGTCGTGGATCTGGCGGATGTTGGTGAGGCTCACGACGTAGCGGCTCTCACCTTCTTCCTGCGCGATCTGGCGCACCGGAATGTCGCGGCCCTGGTTGGTGATGTCCATCAGCGCCAGCGCTTCGGGCGCCATCATGTTGTCCTTGCCGGTCTTTTGGATCCACGCGACCAGCCGGTCACCGCGCCATGACAGCGTGTTACGGGGCTGGCTCTGGCTCTGGTTTTGTCCGAACAGGCCCGAGGTCGTGCAGGCACCCGCGGGCAGGGTGAGGGCGGCGAGGAGGAGGGCTCGTCGCGCCAGTACGCTCTTGTCTTTGTTCAACCTTGATCCTTCCCGAGATTGTCCCCAGTGACATCCATGTCCACCATCACCGGAGCGATGGTCTCGAGCGCGCCGTCTCGGATGGCGCGGAAGAAGCAGTTGTGGCGTCCGGTATGGCAGGCCACGCCTGTCTGGTCGACCAGCACCAGCAGCGTGTCTCCGTCGCAGTCGATACGGAGATCGACCAGGGTCTGGATGTGGCCCGACGTGTCGCCCTTGCGCCACGGCGCCTTGCGCGAGCGCGACCAGTAGCAGACGCGGCCCGTGCGCATTGTCTCGGCGACGGCGTCGCGATCCATCCAGGCCATCATCAGGATTTCGCCCGAATCGTGCTGCTGGGCGATGGCCGGAACCAGGCCCTGGGCGTCGAACTGGATGGCCTCGACCGCCTTGTCGATGGCGGCCGGCAGATAGGTGGTAGGGACAACGCTGGACATTGGTGCGTGCCTTGGCCTTCGAAGGGAAGGGGGCGTATAATCGCCCGACATCAGCTTGGCAAATCGGGAACCGCGTGAAGAAGACCGCCAAAGCCTCGGCGCACGGCCACGACCACAAGCACTGCATCGAGGACGCCCTGGCGGCGGCCGAGAAGCTGTGCGCGCAAAAGGACCTGCGCTTCACGCCCTTGCGCCGGCGCGTGCTCGAGCTCGTCTGGTCGAGCCACAAGCCGGTCGGCGCCTATGCGCTGCTCGACGAATTGCGCACCGAGGAGCTGGGCTCGGCCCCGCCCACGGTCTACCGCGCGCTCGACTTCCTGATCGGCAACGGCCTGATCCACCGCATCGAGCGCATGAACGCCTTCGTCGGCTGCAGCCATCCCGGCGAGGCGCACCGCGGCTTCTTCCTCATTTGCGGCGACTGCGGCAACGCCGAGGAACTGCACAGCGAGGGCCTGGCCGACACCATCGCCGCCAGCGCCAACCGCCGCGGCTTCGCCGCGCGCGACATGACCCTGGAAGTCATGGGCACCTGCGCCGACTGCCGTAAGGGTTAGCTCATGCTCTTCCGGACCGCGAGCCTCCGGCTCGCTCAAGAATCATGAGCGAGCCGGAGGCTCGCGGTCCGGAAGAGCATGAGAAGACACGCATGACGACAGTTTACAAAATCGTCTCCGCCGATCTGTGGCGTGCAGCGGAAGGCAGCGGCGTCTTTACCGGCGCCGGAATAGACCTGAACGATGGCTTCATCCATCTGTCCACCGGAGCTCAGGCGAGGCGGACGGCCCAGCTGTACTTTGCAGGCCAGAACGATCTCGTGCTCGTGGCGGCCGACGGGGCGAGGCTCGGCGATGCGCTGAAGTACGAGCCTTCACGCGATGGCGATCTGTTTCCGCATCTCTACGGACCGCTGCCGTTGGCAGCGGTGCTGTCGGTGCGACCGCTGCACCTCGGCGCAGACGGCAATCACGTCTTTCCGGAAGACGTGGACTGAGACGCCGTCAGGCGTTGTGTGCCCGGTTCAGCCGGTCGAAGCCTTCGGCGAGGTCGGTCTTGAGATCCTCGACGTCCTCCAGGCCAATGTGAACGCGCAGGATGTGCTTGTTCTTGGGCCATGGCACGGCGGTGCGATAGTTGTCGGGATGGGCTGGGATCATCAGGCTCTCGTAGCCGCCCCAGCTCGCGCCCATGCCGAAGATGTCCATGCCGTCGAGCATGGCGGCGAGCGCGTTGCGGCTAAAACCGTCGCGCAGGGTGAAGGAGAACAGGCCGGACGAGCCCTTGAACTGGCGCTTCCAGTTGTCGTGGCCGGGGCAGTCGGGCAGGGCGGGATGCAGCACCTTGTCGACCTCGGGCCGCGCCTTCAGCCAGTGGGCGATCTCGACGCCGCTCTTCTCGTGGTGACGCAGGCGCACCGCCATGGTGCGCAGCCCACGGAGCGCCAGGTAGCAATCGTCGGGCGCGGCGTGGAAGCCGAAGTTCTGGCACGCCGTCTTGGCCGTCTCGAACATCTGGCGCGTGGCGCAGCCGATGATGCCCATCATCGCGTCGGAGTGGCCGACGATGTACTTGGTGCCGGCATGGATCGACAGATCGCAGCCATGGTCGAACGGCTTGAAGTAGAGCGGCGTCGCCCAGGTGTTGTCGATCATCACCGTGGCGCCGTGCTTCTTGGCGACGGC
>JAKFVH010000153.1 GCA_021732285.1 Reyranella sp.
GCACTGGACCTTGTTCGTCGGCATGGGCGTGATGGCGGGCGTCAGCCACTATTTCCTGACCATCGCCTACAGCCAGGCGCCGGCCGCCGTCGTGGCGCCGTTCAACTACGTGCAGCTCGTGGGCGCGGCCCTGCTGGGCTACCTGGTGTTCGGCGACATTCCCGACGCCTGGAGCTGGGTGGGGGCAGGGGTGATCGTCGCCTCCGGCCTCTACATCGGCCATCGCGAACGCATCCGGCATCGGCTGTCACAGAAATGATCATCTGACCAAGTTTTGACCTCGGCTTCCTCCCCACGCTCCGCGTGGGGAGGTGGCCGCGAAGCGGCCGGAGGGGTCATAGGCGACAGTACTGATGCCCATGACCCCTCCGTCGCCGTAAGACGACGACACCTCCCCACGCGAAGCGTGGGGAGGAAGGTCACTGGCACAGCGCTTGCACGATTCCTTACAGCGCAGGCCGCATCAGCGGTTCTCTTCGGTTGGCGTGCCGACGTGTTCCAGCAGGGAGTTCGTCAGGAGCCAGAGACCGACAAAGCCAATCCCACTTCAAGAAACCCGCTCGACGAGGAGGCCCGTCATGTGTGATCGCATTGGCTGTACGCATTTCCCCAAGCTTTCGGAGATGGATTTCTCGGGCGCGGTTCAGCCGTCACGGCGCCGCTTCCTGAAGGGTGCCGCGGCCGTCAGCACCATCAGCATGGGCATGCTCGCCGGCACCGCCCATGCCGGCCCGGCGGTGAAATCCACACACGGTTCGGGCTTCTGCAACCTCAACATCTTCCTCGCCCATTCGCGGCAATACGCCAAGGGTGCGGGCACCGAGCTGGTGTTCATCAATACGCCGACCTCGGCCGAGATGGTGACCTTCCTCGGCATGGGCCAGGTCGATATCGGCCTGATGCCCTACACCTCCTTCATGGCGCTCTACGACAAGGGCGCGCCGGTCAAGATCGTGGCCGGTGGCGGCGTCGAGGGCTGCGCCATCGTCGCCCGGCCGGGCCTCGATTCGCCCGAGAAGCTCAAGGGCAAGACGCTCGGCACCTTCCAGATGGATACGCTGGAAGTCATGCCCTACGACTACCTGAAGAAGCACAAGATCTCCTTCAAGGACGTCAAGGTCCGCTACATGGGCAACACGCCCGAGGCCGTCGAAGCCTTCAAGGCGGGCGCCATCGACTGGATCTGCACCATCGAGCCCTACGCCTCGGCGCTGGTGGCTGACGTCAAGGGCGCGGTCATGCTGACCGACGGCATCGACCTCTACGGCAAGGGCTATACCGACTGCGTCCTGGCCGCCCGCGCCAGCCTGATGAAGGACAATCCTGCCGGGCTGAAGGCCATCATCAAGGGCATGATGCAGGCCCAGCTCGACGCCGAGACCCAGACCGAAGCCGTGCTGAAGGAGCTGGTCGGCAAGTACTACAAGACCTCGATGGAGAACGCCAAGATCGCCCAGGGCAAGCAGCCCGCGGTGGTCGATGCGCGCAGCCAGACCGACTTCATCCTGCAGCGCACCGACAGCGTCGTTGAGATGGGCTACATCAAGAAGAAGCCCGGCCGCGACGCCATCGACTGGACCCTCCTCGAGGCGGTGATCAAGGAGAACCCCGACCTCTACAGCAAGCTCAAGTACAAGTCGGCCAATGCCTGATATGGGGCCCCTGTCATCCCGAGCGCAGCGAGGGACCTTTGCTACGGCCGCAAAGGCCCCTCGCTGCGCTCGGGGTGACAGGGGTACCTGAAGATGACCGTTATCGACCGCAACGCCGCCCCGTCCGCCGCCGCCGGGCCGTCGCGCCCGGCGGCAGCCCGCCTGCTGGCGATGGTGGCCGGCTGGGACTGGCTCGCCAAGGCGTGGTGGACCTGCCTGTCGGTCGCCCTGTTCGCGGGCATCTGGGAGCTGTGCTGGGCGCTGGGCTGGGCCGATCCCCAGCTCCTGCCGCCGCCGCACATCTTCCTCTCCAACTTCGGCGAGCAGGGCAAGTTCTTCAACACCGCCACGCGCTGGCAGGTCGGCAACTCGATGGGCGAGGGGCCCTCGGCCTTCGAATCGGTGATGATCACCGTCGCCGCCACGACCATGCGCGTGTTCGTCGGCCTGGTGATCGCCTGTGTGCTGGCGATTGGCGTCGGCGTCGCCGTGCGCTACTGGCACGTCTTCGACAAGCTGGTGCTGCCCACCGTCACCTTGCTCTCGCCGGTGTCGCCGATCGCCTGGCTGCCGGTGGCGATCTTCCTGTTCGGCATCGGCAATGCGCCGGCCATCTTCATGGTCGTGGTGGCGCTGTTCTTCCACATGGTGCTGGCGACCATCGCCCAGATCGACGGCGTGAGCCCCAACCTGATCAACGTCGCCCGCACCATGGGCGCCTCCAAGCGGCAGATCTACGGCCGCGTCATCGTGCCGGCCATCCTGCCCGGCATGCTGCAGGTGCTGCGGATGAACCTGTTCGGCGCCTGGATGGTGGTGCTGGTCGCCGAATCGACCGGCGTCGGCTACGGCATGGGCCAGGTGATCATGCTGGCGCGCAATACCTTCAACCCCTCGCTGGTGTTCTTCACCATCGCCGTGGTGGGCGTGCTGGGCTTCGGCTTCGACTGGCTGCTGCGGCTCGCCCAGCGCCGCATCCTCTACTGGCTCCCCGACACCCAGGAGAAGCTGCGTGGCCTTTGATCCTGCGCCGCACTTTTCATCCCGGGACGCCGTGGTCTGCCGCGGCGTCGGCAAGACCTGGGCCGCCGGCACCAAGCGGGCGCACGAGGCGCTGCGCGACGTCGACCTCGACATCGCGCCGGGCGAGTTCGTGGTGTTCCTGGGCCCCTCGGGCTGCGGCAAGAGCACCCTGCTCTACCTGATCGCCGGGCTGGAAGAGGCGACCGAGGGCCTCACCTGGTCGTTCGGCGACGTGGTCGAGACCCCATCGCCCGAGCGCAGCCTGATCTTCCAGGAGACCTCGCTCTTCCCCTGGCTGACGGTGTGGCAGAACGTGAGCTTCGGCCTCGCCATCCGCGGCGCCTCGCAGCAGCAGCGCCGCGCCGTCGCCGCCGAGGCGTTGCAGCGCGTCGGCCTGAAGGCCGCGATGGACAAGCGCCCCGACGAGCTCTCCGGCGGCATGCGCCAGCGCGTCGCCGTGGCCCGCGCGCTCGCCATGCGCCCCAAGGTCCTGCTGATGGACGAGCCCTTCGCCGCGCTCGACGTGCAGACCCGCGCCCGCATGCAGGACTTCCTGCTCGACGTCTGGCGCGATTCCGGCGCCTCGGTGCTGTTCGTCACCCACCATATTGACGAGGCGGTGGCGCTGGCCGACCGCGTCGTCGTCTTCACGTCGCGGCCCGGCCGCATCAAGACCATCGTCCCGATCGACCTGCCGCGCCCGCGCAACCTCTTCAGCCGCGAGGTCGAGGCGCTGCGCATCCAGCTCACCGACCTTCTGCGCGACGAGGTTGACCGCGCCTTCGCCGAGCAGGAGGCTTTGAGCGCGACGGCGTAGATCTTTTTTAGCCGTCATCCCGAGCGGAGCCGCCCCGAAGGGGCGGCGTAGTCGAGGGACCTGTTTTGTCGATGCATCCACAAAACAGGTCCCTCCACTCCGCCTCGCTACGCGAGGCTCCGGTCGGGATGACGAAGAGGGAGGAAGCATTGGCCACCAGTCTCATCCGCAGCCGCGCCGCCATCACCGGCGTAAAGGACCGCTTCGCCTGGAACGAGATCAAGGACGGCGCCGTGCTGCAGGAGGACGGCGTCATCGTGGCCGTCGGCACCTACGACGACCTGCATCGAAAGCACCCGACCGTCCCGGTCATCGGCACCGGCAAGGAGATCCTGCTGCCGGGCTTCGTCAACGGCCACCACCATGTCGGCCTGACGCCCGTCCAGCTCGGCTCGCCCGACATGCCGCTGGAGCTCTGGTTCATCACCCGCATGGTGATCCGCAACCTCGATCTCTACCTGGACACGCTCTACTCGGCCTTCGAGATGATCGGCTCGGGCATCACCACGGTGCAGCACATCCAGGGCTGGATGCCGGGCGTTCTGTCGGACGTCGAGAAGCGCGCTGCTGAGACCATCCGCGCCTACGAGGATGTCGGCATGCGCGTCAGCTACTGCTACGCCGTGCGCGACCAGAACCGGCTCGTCTATCAGGCCGACGAGGAGTTCGTGAAAAGCCTGCCCAAGGAGCTGCAGGGCCCCATGCAGCGCTGGTTCGACCGCTTCAAGATGAGCCTCGACGACGCCATGGACATGTTCAAGTCGTTCCATGCCCAGCATCACAACAAGCGCCGGGTGAAGATCCAGCTGGCGCCCGCGAACCTGCACTGGTGCTCCGACAAGGCGCTGACGCTCTTGAGCGACGCCTCGGCCAAGTACGACGCGCCCATGCACATGCACCTGGTCGAGACCGCCTACCAGAAGGAATACGCTTCTAGGCGCGGCAACTGTACGGCGTTGGAATACATCGACCGCTTCGGCATGGTGACCGACCGGCTCACGCTCGGCCACGGCGTGTGGCTGAACGAGAAGGATATCGACCGCCTGGCCGCCGCCGGCGGCTGCGTCTGCCACAACTGCTCCTCCAACTTCCGCCTGCGCTCCGGAGTGGCGGCGCTAAACCACTTCGAGAAGAGGGGCATCAACACCGCGATCGGCCTCGACGAGGCCGGCATCAACGACGACCGCGACATGCTGCAGGAGCTGAAGCTGGTGCTGCGCGCCCATCGCGTGCCCGGCATGGTCGAGGCCGACGTGCCGACCATGGCGCAGGTCCTGCGCATGGCGACCGTGGGCGGCGCCAAGACCACGCCCTACGGCGAGACCATCGGCTCGCTGGAAGTAGGCAAGGGCGCCGACATGGTGCTGATCGACTGGGACCAGGTCGCCTACCCCTACCTCGACGAGCTGACGCCCACCCTCGACGCCGTGATCCAGCGCGCCAAGAACCAGGCCGTCACCATGACCATGTGCGACGGCGAGGTGATCTACCAGGACGGCAAGTTCACCAAGGTCGACAGGACGGCGGCCCTGAAGGCGCTGCACGACGACCTCAGCAAGGCCCTGGCCGACGACGAGGTCGAGCGGCGCAAGCTCTCGGTGGCGCTGCTGCCCCATGCGCGGAAGTTTTATGAGAACTACATCGATACCTCGAAGCATCAGCCGTTCTATCGACCAAGCTCCATGGTGTAGCCTGATGTCCAGCTGACTTGCGGTTTAGAAAAACCGCTAGTCTATCGAGCTGAGCTACGGGGACGTGACTGTGTTAATTGAACCTTTTCGCACTCTAGGCAACAGGGTTGACGGTGAAGGTGCAGCATAGGTTCAAAGTGCTGACTGACGCCATCGTAGAAGGCGCCGACGTTCGCGGGCTGGATAGCGACGCAGTAGGTCCATTCACTCTAGAGTTGCGCTATAAAGGGCCCCTTCGGGGGCCTTTTACAATGAGTGACGACCCAGAATACGAACACTATCGCTGGGTAATCGACCGGCGGTCAAAAGTGCAGATGATGCTACTCCGCCTGTACAAGCTCGTGAGGACGCCAGCTCCAGCCGAAGACCAGGCCTACCGTGACAGGTTGATAGATGATTTCATCGCCGCCGCATTCTCTCTTTGGCGAGCCATCTTCTTAGTGGACCAGGCAAGAGACGCCAAATCTGTTCAGCAAGCGCATGAGCGCTTCCTTCGAACCGTCATAAGCACGAATACCGTTACATTCAGTGACGACCGCAACACGAGTTCGTGGTCAGCTACATACTATCTCGAAAATGCTTCCCACCGCTGCGATGCGGCGATGGAACAGATCGTCAAACACAATCCTGAAAGCGAGAAATACTTCTCCCAGTTTGGAAACATGGACGTAGAACCAAACCACGGCATTCTTGTGCTTCGCCGAGGATGGGATGGAACATTCGGGATGTTGGACCGCTGCGTCTCTGTCTTTGATGGCTCGTACGACCCCGAGAAGGAGCACAAACTCAGGATCATTAAAGCACCAACTCCAACTGAGCACGGGTAGCACCCCAATTTGGGGAGACACGGAAATGAGAACCTGGCTATTGGCTGTGTTGCTTGTTGTCACCGTCGGCGCTTCAGTCACCGCTGCTGTTCAAGCCTTCTATGTTCGGTCCGACCTGGCGACTACACGAGCGATCACGATTGCGGAGTTAGCCCACCGTGCGATCGCTCGATGCAAGACACAGGCTCAGGCCAAACAGATTGACGTTAATCCCTTTTCTCTCATCGACCCCAGAAGCATCGAGCTTGCGGTGGAAACGGTTCGGTACAGTGCGAACGGACCAGTAGCTCCCTCACGAGCCGAGTTCCTGTATCAGTACAGCACCCAGCCAGAAAAGTTTGTGCAAAGCATTGTCCTGTTGGTTGACCTGAGCGTGCCTAACGGTCCCAAGCTCATTTGCGTCTATAATCCATATCACGGCGAAGCAGTCATCCAGCAGGACTTCAAATTCCCCGAGTGGTACCAGCGACTGCCGTAAGAAGCATCGCTTGCCTTCTCAGCCGTTTCCCGTGGGGGCTGGAGGAGGGGGAAGAGCGATAAGTTCGAGGTAGGACGGTGCATCCGCGGTTCCGCTACCTACAACAGGCATGTCCCACGTGTTTGAGGACTCGGACGTCAGGTAGTGCAGGACGAGCCAAACCACTGCGAGCGCAAAACCTGCGAGGGCCAGCGTGCCGAACCAGTTGGCTTCTATCGAGAGGTCCGGTCCAATATTGAACTTAAGGCTAGCCATTGGAATCACTCCATCCAGCAATCACTTCCGGCGGTGGGGTAACGAACCAGCGTCAGACGTCACAGGAGGTTTCGATTGGGACTCCCCGGCCTTCGAGGTCCACGCTGGCGAAAATAGTGCCGCCACCACGACAACGATGACTACTACCGCGTAGATGGCAACTCTCCCATTTGCCTCCGCTGACAGCCAACTGAATATTTTCAACTTCAAAGTTTCCATGACCCGCTCCTCGACCGAACTTCAGCTGCCGAGCCTGTTCAGCAGCGAGCGGAAGGACCGCTCTCACGTTCAACCGGGAACCACATGAAAGTGTTTCTTTTTACTGGGATCACGTTTGCGTGTGTGCGGTAACCTAAAGGAAGCAACGACATTTCTGGCGTTTCTGCTAGCAGGCTTCGAAGAATGTTCGACCGTTTCGTAGACAAATCCACTACGCGCTTCGCGTGGAAGTGCACATCATCCTAATCGCCAAGGGCTTGCTCGGACCGGGCGGGCTTAGGGGAAGCTTAAAGGGGGGCACAAGCGTGATCCTTCTGCGAACTTGAGGGAGATCATGTACGTACTGATGACTATTGTTGGACAGGTGCTGGGCCGGTTACTCGACCCTTTCGGTTGGGTGCTAAATCTTGTGCTGTACTTCGCGCTGCGGCGAAAATTGGTGTGGTGGGGCAGTGCACTATCAGCAGCAGCTATAGGAGCTGTAGTTCTCCAGCTTGTTCTTTGGGGAATGCTAAGCGCTGAAGGTCGAACGATCCGCTTAGATGGGTTGTTCTGGTGGTTTCTGACAGGCTTGCTCGAGTGTGGGATCGCCGAACTGGTAGCTTTCACAGTTCGCTCTGTTCGAGGCAAGAGCACATAGCGGTTCAGGTCATGAGTGCAGTGGCTTGATTGGACGACAAATGTGCGCATGGGACGTCATGCCTTAGATGGTATGCGTCACCGAGTTGAGGCTAGGCGCCGACGTAAGCCACCGCCTCGATCTCCACTTTCATGCGCGGATCGACGAGCGCCGTGACCTCGACCAGGGTCGACGCCGGCCTGTGTTCTCCGAAGTAGCGCTGGCGGATCGGGTTGATGCTCACGCGTTCGGTGACGTCCGTCATGAAGATGAGCACCTTGACCACCTGGTCGGGCCGGCCGCCGGCATGGCGCAGGCAGGTGTCGATCGACTTCAGCGCAATCTCGAACTGCCGGACGGTGTCCGGCGGGATGGTGCCATCCGCCTTCATCCCGACCATGCCCGAGAGGTAGATGAAGTCGCCGGCCTTCACGACATGGCAGTAGTGGCTGACCGGCTCCAGCTCGCCGGGAACCATGAAGCGCTCGATGGGCATGATGTCTCCTCCCGTTCTGACTGGCGGAGCCTAGCACGGGCCGTTCGATTGTCCGCTCTTCGCCGGCCATCGTACGATGACGACGAAGAGGAGAGAGACGCATGGGCCAGGAAATCACGCTCGCGGCATCGGACGGCGGCCGCTTTGCGGCGTATCTCGCGCTGCCGGCGCGGCTGCCCGCGCCCGCGCTGGTCGTGCTGCCCGAAGTGTTCAACAGCAACCCGCACATCCGGTCCGTCGCCGACGGTTACGCGGCGGACGGCTTCATCGCGCTCTCGCCCGACGTCTTCTGGCGGCAGGAGGCCGCGAACTACCTGCCTTACACCGACGAAGGACGCGCCAAGGCGCGGGCGCTGTGGGCCAGGCTCGACACCGACCAGTTCGCGCGCGACCTCGGCGACATGATTGCCGCTCTGCGGGCGCGTCCGGACTGCACCGGCAAGGTCGGCGTGATGGGCTTCTGCCTCGGCGGCAAGTTCGCTTACCTGGCAAGCACTCGCCTGCCGATCGAGGCCGCGACGAGCTACTACGGCGTGCAGATCGACCAGCACCTCGACGAGGCCGGCGGCCGGAAGTGCCCGCTGCTGATGCATTTCGCCAGCGACGATCCGCACGTGCCGGCGGAGACCGTGGCGGCGATCCAGGCGCGCATCGGCGGATCACCGGGCGTCGGCATCCACGTCTATCCGGGCACCGAGCACGGTTTCAATCGACAGGGCTACCCGCCCTACAACGAGACGGCGGCGGCCGAGGCCCGGGCGCGGACGCTGGCCCATTTCCGCGATCTGCTGTCGTAAAGAAAAAGGCCGAGACCCGCGACGGGTCCCGGCCTTCTGCCGCGTGTCCGCGACTACTGAACGACGATCTGAACCCGGCGGTTCTTCTCGTTCTTCGTCTGGTCCGGCGTCTCGATCAGCAGGCCGGTTTCGCCGGAGCCGTTGACGGTGATGGCCTGGGGCGCAATGCCGTTGCGCACCAGGGCGGTCTTCACCGAATCGGCACGCCGGATCGACAGCTGCTGATTGTAGGCGGGAGAGCCGTCGGTATCGGTAAAGCCGGTGACGGCCACCCGCGAGTTCGGCATGGACTTCGCGACGCCGGCGGCCTCGCTCACCGTCATCGAACCCTGCTGCGACAGGGTCGTGCTGTTGGTGTCGAAGAAGACCATCCACGACTTCGTCGGCGGCGGCGGCGCCGGCGGCGGCTTCTGCAGGGACATGTTTTGTGTCGACTCACCGCAAGCCGTGACGAGAAGAGCGATTGCGAACAGGGCTGAGAAGCTTTTAAGCATTCTGTTCTCCATGGGTTGCTAGGCTCGTTGCGCGTAAACGCTACGCAAACTCACGCCAACTCCGGCGACCTGGGCACTGCGGTCGTCCGCGTGCCCTGCAGCCAGCGGTTCTTCGGCTCGTCGCCTGCGTCACCGTGGAAAGGACTACCCCCCTGGCAGCACGACCTTAGCGACGGTCCATATCGTCCCGGTGTTGCCGGGCGGGCGAATTGTGTCGTCTGTGTTGCGCGGGGTTACAGCCCGATTTGTGACTTCCCCCACAGTCACCGGCGCGTTCCGGGTGCACCATGGTCGGTCAGGCAGGAGGCGCCCATGTTCGCAGGTCCGATGCGCAAGGACTACGCCTTGTCGCTGATCGACAGGTTTCCGCCGCTCCCCAAGGGTCGCCCTTTTCCCCGCATCGACCCGGCCGAGCTGATCGCCGACCTGCGCAAGCGCGTCACCGATCCCGTCAGCCAGGACCAGGGCGTGGCCAGCCTGTGCTGCCCCGCGTCCTTCTTCTACTGCGTGCTGAACTACAAGCCCGAGCTCTACGTCAAGTACGTGATCGATCTCTTCACCACCGGCAAGGCGCGCATCGGCTCGCTCGAGGTGAAGCCGGGGATGGCGTGCCGCGTCTACCAGCCGCCCAAGGGCAAGATCGCCGGCGTCGACTGGGTGGCGCTGGCCAGCCTGCGCGATTCCTACAACGCGATCCTGGACGTGGCCTCGATCGACGACGACACGGCGGCGCGGAGCCGCCAGGGCGAAGTTTCCAAATGGTTCCGCCAGATCGGCTACGCCGGGGTGCGCGAGGATTCGAACATCTTCGTCTCCAAGGGCCGCAAGGAGATCGAGGCGTTCGAACGGGACGCTCGCTCTTACCGAGACGTCTGCCTGTTCGTCCACACCAACCTGCTCTACGACACGACGAACAAGCATAACTCGCACTACTGGAACCACTGCGTCGTTGTCGACGAGCCGCCGGAGGTCAGGAACGGCCGGATCAACCTCAAGGTCTACACCTACGGCGGCACCACGCGGATCCCGACGGTCGGCACGCTGTCGCTGGAAGAGTTTTCGCGCAACTTCTACGGCTACGTCTCGGGCCAGCCGACCTTCAAGTAAGCCCCCCGGGGCTGGCCTAGGTTGCCGGACGGATTCCGGTTACACTTTCCGGCCGCCAGCTGATGGAAGGAGCCAGCCGATGACTGCGCAGACCAGAGGTCGCATCCGTCACGTCGCCCTCAGCGTAAAAGATCCCTGGGAAACCGCCGAATTCTACAAGCAGGCCGTGGGCCTGCAGGAAGTCATGGAGCTCGACGGCCCGCTGGCCGAGGGCGTGTTCCTGACCGACGGCGTGGTCAACCTCGCCATCCTCCACTTCAAGAGCGACGAGGCCTCGCAGGGCACCGGCGTGGACTGGGTCGGCATCCACCATATCGGCTTCTGGGTCGATGACGTGGTCGAGCAGGGCAAGATCGCGCGCAACGTCGGCGCGACCTGGATCATGGGCGATCCGGACAATCCCGACGGCTACGAGGTGAAGCACACCGACCTCAACGGCATCATCTTCGACATCGCCGCGCACGGCTGGGCCGGTTCGCAGAAGGAGCCGGGATCGGCGGACAACGTCGCGCATGCCAACCCGCAGCGCCGGCTGGCGAAGTTCGACGACCGCCGCTCGCGCGCCTACGCGAAGTACGCCGCGATGCGCGGGAAGAGGGTGCCGCAGGCGGCTGAGTAGCCCGAATCATTACCTCCCCATCGTCTTCGATGGGGAGGTGGCCCGTAAGGGCCGGAGGGGTCATGAGCGTCAGCACTGCTGCTCATGACCCCTCCGTCCGCTTCGCGGACACCTCCCCAGCTTCGCTGGGGAGGAAAGACACATCAAATCTGCCGCCCGATCGTCAGGCACTGGTCGAGCACGATGGCCTTGGTCTCTTCGAACTTGGCCTCCCGGTCGAGCTCGGGGCGCTGGTGGTACCAGCCGATCTGCGCCAGGCCGCGGACCAGCCGGAACATCGGCAGCAGCGACAAGGTCTGGTCGGAGATCGGCCGCACCGAGCGGTAGCCCATGATGTAGGCGCGCTGGAACGTTTCCAGGGCAGGCCCGTGCTGATGCACCAGGGCCACCGCGATATCGTAGGCATGCCAGCCCCAGGCCGCGTCGTCGAAGTCGATGATGGTGAGCCCCGCGCCGTCGATCAGCACGTTGCCCGGATGCATGTCGGCGTGGATCATGCTGTAGACCGCAGGCTGCCGCTCCAGCCGGGCGAGCGCCGCATGCAGGCGCCCCCGCACGTCGAGCATCAGCCGGCGCTCGGCGTCCGTCAGCCCCTTGTGATCCCAGAACGGCCCCCAGTGTGGCGCGTCGCCCATGAAGCCGTCCGCATCCAGCTGATTGCGTATAAACCCGGCCGGCGGCGACCATGCCGCGGCTTGGTCGTGCAATGTCGCCGTGACGGCGCCGAGCTGGGCGAAATGCTGCTCGGCGATTTTGCTGTCGGTCGTCTCGCGCAGCACCCCAGCGAGCACGCGTCCCGTCGTCCAGCGCGCCAACCCCGCGAAGCGCTTCTCGCCGCTGCCGGGAATCGTCACGACCGCGTATTCCTGCTCGTCACGCGTGCGCATCGGCATCTGCACGGCGATGCCCGCGTCGGCCAGCGCGCGGATCCAGGCGCGCTCCGAGATCAGCTCCTCGTGGGTGTGATACCACGGCCGGTGCAGCCGCAAGGCGTAAGCCGTGCCATCGCGGCGGTCGACCACCCGGTAGGTGACATTCTCTGCCAACGACACCAGCTCGAGCGCATCCGGCTCGATAGGAAACGCCTTCAGGGCCTCGCGTGCCGCCGGCGCAAAAGTGTCCGCCGCCACGCCGTCAGCCCCCTCTTTAGCCATTGATCTCGGCGATCGTCGCGTCGAAGGCGGCTAAAAATTCGTCGGCGTCGCGCTGGCCGAAGACCAGCGGCGGCCTGATCTTGACGACATTGCGGAAGGCGCCGGCATTGCTGGTCAAAAACCCGCGGTCCTTCAGCTTGTTTACAACTTCGATCGCCCGATCGGAGTCGGGCTCGAGCGCCTTGCCCTTCACCATCTCCACGCCGATGAACAGCCCGTGCCCGCGCACGTCGCCGATGGCGGCGTACGTCTTCTTGCGCTCGCCGAGGGCCGCCTTGAGGCTGGCGCCGACGCGCGCGACGTTCTCCTTCAGCTTGTCGCGCTCGATGACGTCGATCACCGCCATGCCGACGGCCGCCTGCAACGGGCTCGACGCAAACGTGTTGAAATAGCGCGTGCGCGCCCGGAACCCGTCGACCAGCGCCTTGCTGGCGGCGGTGGCGGCGAGCGGCAGGCCGTTGCCCATCGGCTTGCCGGTCACGACGATGTCGGGCGTGAAGCCCGTGCCTTCGTAGCCCCACCAGCGCCCGGTGCGGCAGTAGCCCGCCTGGACCTCGTCGGCGATCAGATAGCCGCCGGCCGCGCGCACCATCTCCGCCGCGCGCGCCATGAAGCCGTGCGGCACGTCGGGCAGCCCCTCGTTGGCGAAGATCGGGCAGACGATCAGGCCGGCGAACCCCGTGCCGTCATCCTCGAAGCTGCGGATCACCCCGCGCAGGCGCTCGAGATAGGCCTCCAGAAGGTCGGATTCGCTGGCGCCCGGCACGATCGGCCGGAACATCTCGGGGAAGGGGATGGCGCGCACGTCGCCGCCGGTGTTCTGGCCCCCTCTACTCTGATCGGCGCCCATTCGGGTCATCTTGCCGACCGCCTCGCTGTTGCCGTGATAGGTGGCGTTGGTGCAGACGATGCCCTGCTTGCCGCTGGCGCCGCGCGCGATCCGCAACGCCACCTCGTTGGCCTCGGTGCCCGAGCAGCTGAACACGACGCTCTCGATCGCGGGCCCATGGAGGGCGGCAATGCGTTCCGCCAGGGCGACGATGCCTTCGTGCAGGTAGCGGCTGTGCACGTTGAGCGTCGCCTGCTGGCGCGCCATCGCCTCGACGACGTGCGGGTTGGCATGCCCGACGCACGGCACGTTGTTGTACATGTCGACGTAGCGGCGGCCCGTGTCGTCGAACAGGTACGTACCCTCGCCGCGGACGATGTGCAGGGGCTTGTCATAAAACAGCGGCGCTCCGGTTCCCAGCGCCCGGTCGCGGCGGGCGGCAAGCGTCGTCGTACTCATGCGGAACCTCGTGTGCGCTATGTCGGCGCCTCGACCCTATCAAGAGCAGGAAAGGCGCGCGAGGCCCTCGTACCGGAGCGCGGACCTCCAGGTCCGCTCATGCTCTTGCTCTTCCGGACCGCGCGCTTCCAGCGCGCTCATGATCATGAGGCGCGCTGGAAGCGCGCGGTCCGGAAGACAATGAGCGGACCTGGAGGTCCGCGCTCCGGCAAGACGCTAGCCGCTCTTCCGCAGCCGCCCGATGTAGAACCCGTCCATGCCGCCGCGCTCGGCCCACATCGAGGGGAGCGTGCGGACGTCGCCCGCCGGCGTGATGGCGAGGGCGAGTCCCGGCAGCTCGGCCGGCTCGACGGGCACGCGCTGCAAGCGGCTGTCGCGCGCCAGCAGCGCTTCCAGCCGGGCCACGCATTCGTCCTCCTGCAGGGAACACACGGCATAGACCAGGGTGCCGCCCGGCTTCAGCAGATCGGCGGCGCGCACCAGCAGGCGATCCTGCGTCAGCGTCAGGCGGCCGACGTCCTCGTCGTCCTTCAGCCAGGCGATGTCGGGATGGCGGCGCAAGGTGCCGGTGCCCGAGCACGGCGCATCGAGCAGGATGGCGTCGAAGGTGGCGCTGGTGACCCACTTGCCCACGTCCGCCGTCACCAGGTCGGCCGCGAGACCGGCGCGCGCGAGGTTCTCGCCCACCCGCGCCATGCGGCGGGCAGAGATGTCGACGGCGGTGACCTGCGCGCCGGCTGCGGCGAGCTGCAGCGTCTTGCCGCCCGGTGCGGCGCAGAGATCGGCGACGCGCTTGCCTGCAATGTCGCCCAGCAGGCGGGCCGGCAGCGTGGCGGCAGCGTCCTGCACCCACCATGCACCCTCGGCGAAACCCGGCAGCTCGGTGACGTTGCCGCCGCCGTCGCGGCGGATCGAGCCCGTCGGCAGCACCTCGCCCTCGAGCCGTCCGGCCCAGAACTCGGCGTTGGAGCGCGGTGTGAGATCGAGCGGCGCCTCGACCAGGTGGGCGGCGGCGATGGCGCGCGTCGCCTCCTCGCCGTAGCTCGCGGTCCAGCTCTCCCACAGCCATTGCGGCGTGTTGAGCCGCGCTGGATCGCGATCGCCCAGCAGGGCAGGGCCGTCGCGCGAAATGCGGCGCAGCACGGCATTGGCGAGGCCCTTGAGATGCGGCAGGCCGGCATCGACCACCAGCCGCACCGAGGTGTCGACGGCGGCATGCGGCGGCGTGCCGAGGAACAGCAGCTGGGCCGCGCCCAGGCGCAACACCTGCCGGCCGGCGGCGTTGGCGCCCTCGAGAGGACGTTCGACCAGGAAGCCTAAAACCTCGTCGATCTCGCCCAGGCGGCGCAGCGTGGTTGCCAGCAGCAGGCGCACGAAGGCGCGGTCGCGCGGATCGAGGCCGGCGAACCCCTGATGGCGGGCCAGCGCATCGTCCAGCGGCTGCCCCTTGTCGAGGCAGGAGACCAGGATGTCGAGCGCGACGCGCCGGGAGAGGACCGAGGCGTCCATCGCGCGGCGCTATAGCCGCCGCCGCGGGGATTGTCACCCTGCTACGCCAAGGCTTCGCAGGGCAAGCCCTGCAAAGCCTCGGTGTTGGGGGCTTGCCCTGCGAAGCCTTGGCGTAGCAGGGACAACAATTCCGCTCCCCATGACCCCTCCGCCCTCGTATGACGAGGGCACCTCCCCAGCAAAGCTGGGGAGGGGAGCGATTCGGCCGCGCGAAAGGATTCACGCATGAAGAGAGTAGGCTCGTTCATCGGCGACTGGTGGCGGCTGGTCGTGCCCTATTTCAAGTCGGAGGAGCGCTGGATCGCCATCCCGCTGCTGGTCGGCGCGATCTCGCTGACCTTCGCGGCCGTCGGCCTGGAAGTGCTGTTCAACGACTGGAACCGGCGCTTCTACGACAGCCTGCAGAACAAGCAGGAAGACGTTTTCTGGCGGGAGATCACCGTCTTCTCGGTATTGGCCTTCGGCTTCATCGCGGTCGGCGTTTCGCGCGCCATCGTCAGCCCTTACCTGCGCCTGCGCTGGCGCCGCTGGTTGACGCGCCGATATCTCGCCCATTGGCTGGACGGGCGCGGCTATTACCGCATCGAGCTGCAGCGTACCGTCGACAACGCCGACCAGCGCATCGCCGAGGACATCCGCCAGCTCGGCGAGTTCACCATGACCTTGCTGCTGGGCATCCTGGCGGCGATCACCACGCTGATCTCGTTCCTGTTCATTCTGTGGAACCTGTCGGGGCCGCTGTCGCTGGCGCCGATCGGCCTCGACATCACGATTCCCGGCTACATGGCCTGGGTGTGCCTGATCTACGCCGTGGTCGGCACCTTCTTCGCGAACCTGGTCGGGCGGCGGCTGATCCCGCTCAACTTCCAGAAGCAGCGCTACGAGGCCAACTTCCGCTTTTCGCTGGTGCGCGTGCGCGAGAATGCCGAGGGCATCGCCTTGTACCGCGGCGAGGAACGCGAAGCGGAAACCCTGAATGCGCGCTTCGCCGACGTCTTTGCCAATGGCTGGCAGGTCCTGTTCACCCAGGCCCAGCTCGCCCTCTATCAGGTGTCCTACAACCAGCTCGCCATCATCTTTCCCTTCGTCGTGACGGCGCCCGGCTTCTTTGCCGGCACCATCACGCTCGGGGCGATGATGCAGACGGCCTCGGCCTTCGGCCAGGTGCAGCAGGCCCTGTCGTTCTTCATCGAGAACTACACCTATGTCGCCGAGCTGCGCGCCGTGATGGACCGTCTGATGGGCCTGCAGGCGGCGTCGGACGCCAAGCCCGCCACTGCCATCGAGGTGGCGCCGGAACCCGGCCGCGGCGACGTCGGTGCGGCGGGCCTGACGCTCGGCCTGCCCAATGGCCAGGCGCTGCTCTCGGACGCGACCTTCGCGCTGCCGCGCGGCCGCTCGACCCTGATCACGGGGGCGAGCGGCTCGGGCAAGAGCACGCTGTTCCGGGCGCTCGCCGGCATCTGGCCGTTCGGCAAGGGCCAGGTGCGCGTGCCGGCCGGTGCGCGCGTGCTGTTCCTGCCGCAGAAGCCCTACATCCCGATCGGCACCTTGCGCGATGCGGTGAAGTATCCCGACGAGCAGTCGACGGCGACCGACGCCGAGATCGTGGCGGCGATGGAGGCCGTGAAGCTCGGCCATCTCACGGGCCGCCTGGACGAGGTCGCGCACTGGACCAACATCCTGTCGGGCGGCGAGCAGCAGCGCGTCGCGGCGGCCCGCGCCCTTGTCTTCAAGCCGGACTGGCTGTTCCTCGACGAGGCCACGGCCTCGCTCGACGAGGCGATGGAAGCGGCGATCTACGATGCCCTGAAACAGCGGCTGCCCGCGACGACGATGGTGTCGATCGGCCATCGGCCGTCGCTGCGCAAATGGCATGACCGCCAGGTCGAGCTCAGGCGCGCGCCGGGCGAGGTCGGGCAGCTGGTGGAGGCTTGAGCGTTCCAGTCCGGACATTGACAGCCGCGCGTTGCTGTAGCGTCGTATGGACGACGGGACGTCTCAGTGGGGTGCGTCATGGCGGCATTGGCAATTCCCAAGAGTTCGGATTCTCTGTCGGCCGAATGGTTGACCGCTGCCTTGGCTGGCAGCGGGGCCGGTAACGCCAGGATCTCTTCGTTCGAGTACGAGCCGATCGCCGCCGGCGTCGGCTTTCTCGGCAAGCTGGGAAGATTGCGCCTTCAGTACGCCAATGGCGGGGAAGGCTTGCCGCGGACGCTCATCTGCAAGCTGCCGACGCTTGACGAGAAGTCACGCCAGCTTGCCATGATGTTCCGCTTTTACGAGCGGGAAGTCAGCTTCTATCGCGAGATCGGACCGCGCGCGGGAATTCGCGTTCCGACTCTGCACTACGGCGCGGCCGACCCGTCCAACGGCGACTTCGTCATGCTGATGGAGGATCTGGCGCCGGCCCGGGTCGGCGACCAGCTCGAAGGATGCACGGCTGAACAGGCGCGGCTCGCGGTCACCAGCATCGCCAAATGCCATGCGGCGTGGTGGCAGGATCCTCGCCTGGCATCGCTCGGCTGGCTGCCGGCCACCAACGATCCGATCCATCACTTCGCCCAGCCGGCCTATCAGGGATGCTGGGCGCCGTTCGTGCAGTTCGTCGGCGACAAGCTGACGCCGGCCCTGAAGCGCACGGGCGAGGAGCTTGCGCCCAACGTGATCCGCATGCTCGATGGCATTGCCGGGCGGCCGCAGACGCTCGTGCATGGCGACTTCCGCGCCGACAACCTCTTCTTCGGCGGGCCCGCCAGCGGCGAGGGGCTGGCGGCGATCGACTGGCAGGTGAGCTCGCGCGGCGGCGGTACCTTCGACCTCGCCTATTTCCTTTCGGGCAACGTCACGCCGCAGACGCGGCGGGCCATCGAGATGGACGTCCTGAAGCTCTATGTGCAGACCCTGAAGGAGCACGGAGTCCAGGACTACACTTTTGAGCAGTGTCTGGAGGACTATCGCTTCGGCGTACTCTACTGCCTGGTCTACGCGGTGATCATCATCGGCACCCTGGATCCGACGAACGCCCGCGGCCTCGCCAATTTCCACGCGAATTTCGAGCGCGTCGCGGCGGCGATCACCGACCTCGATGCTGCGGCGATGATGCCGCGGTGAGGGCGCCTAATTCGCGTCGAGCAGGGCGGACTCCACGCAGGGAGTGACGTACTTGGCGACGGCGGGCGACCGGTAGCTGGCGAGCTCCCGGATGGTGCTGCTGCTGATGAACTGGAACTCGGGCGGGGCGATCAGGAAGACGGTGTTGATCTCCGGCGCAATGTCGCAGTTGATGCCGTGCATCTCGAATTCGTAGTTGAAGTCCTGCGCCGCCCGCAGACCGCGGATGTTGAAGCGGATGTCGTGCTGCCGGCAGTAGTCGACCAGCAAGCCGGTGAATTGGCCGATATGGAAGGCGCTCCTGTCGCGGCCGAACCATTCCATGTGCGCCAACGATCCTTCGATCAGCTTCAGGCGCTTGGCGACCGGAAAGAAGCCGCCGCTCTTCTTGGGATTGACGCCGATCATGACGTGCAGCTCCTCTACGATCAGGCTGGCGCGACGCATGACATCGAGATGCCCGCGCGTCGGCGGGTCGAACGATCCCGCATAGATTCCACGCTTCATGATCGTTCCTCGAAAAAAAACTATAGTTATTTATCAATACTGCAGTTTATGTTACGATTCTCTGGCTTGGCGGTCCGGAGGAGCCCCAATCCCTAGGGGGTCCGGCTTCCTCGCAACACTTCGCTCTCTGTCGGAAATACCGGGAATGCCGGAAAGTCGAAAAAATGCCAGCACTGCAGGCGCCGCCCTGGCGGCGCTAGGCCGCCTGCGCCCGATCGAGCTCGGCCGCGCCGGCGCGCAGGCGCGGGATCAGCTCGCGGCCGAAGTCGATCGTGTCCTCGTAGGGGTCGAAGCCCCTGATCAGGAACGAGTGGATGCCGAGCTTGTAGTACTCGAGCAAGGCGCGAACGACCTGCTCGGGCGTGCCGACCAGGCAGGAGGTGTTGCCCATGGCGCCGGTCGCCTCGGCGATCGGCATCCACAGCCGCTCGTCGTGGGTCTCGCCGGCGGCGGCGAAATCGAGCAGCCGCCGCGCCGAGTGGTCGAGCGGCTTTTTGGCGTTGCCGAAACCCGTCGGATCGCCGGGCTGCTGGACCGACGCCAGGATGCGCCGGGCGCGATCCCAGGCCGCGCCCTCGGTGGCGCCGAGGATCGGCCGGAACGACATGTTGAAGGTGGGCGTGCGGCCATGCGTGGCCGCCTGGGCGCGGAACTCGGCGATGCGCTGCCTGGTCGGCGCCAGCGGCTCGCCGAACATGGCGAACACGTCGCAGTGCTTGGAACCCATGGCCAACGCGCCCTCCGACGAGCCGCCGAAGAACAGGAGCGGATGCGGCTTCTGGAACGGCTGGATGTCCGACTTGGCGCCGCGCACCTTGTAGAAGGTGCCGCTGAAATCGAAACGCTTGGGTGCGGTCCAGGCGAGCTTCATCACCTCGATGTACTCGGCGGCGCGGCGGTAGCGCTCCTCCTTGGGGGCGAAGTCGCCGTCGCCTTCCTGCTCGGCGTCGCTGGCGCCGGCGATGATGTGGAGGGCGATGCGGCCCTCGGTCAGGTGATCGAAGGTGGCGATCTTGCGGGCGGCCAAGGTCGGCGCCACGAAGCCCGGGCGATGGGCGATCAAAAAGCCCAGTCGCTCGGTGTGATGGGCGGCGTACTGCGCCACCAGGAAGCCCTCGGCCGACGAGGCCGTGTAGCCGACCAGCGCCAGGTCGAAGCCCGCCTTGTCGTGGGCCTGGGCGTAGGATCTCAGGTAGGGCGCCGAGATGCCGCCCTTGATGATATGGACGGTGGCCTCGCCGCTGGGCGGCGCCACGCCGATCATGCCGATGATGCGCACAGGCATGTGTTCCTCCGCACGGTACTGCCCGATGCTATCCTGTCCTTTCTCCGAGCGTAAGGTCGACGATGAAACAGAGAGAGCTTTCGGAACGGCTGGCAGGCGACCGCGTATTCAGCGACATGCGCTTTGGCGCGGACATCGTCCTGGACGACCTCGATTTCACCGAGGCGTGCTTCGAGCGCTGCCATTTCCAGGCACCGGCCGTCCGCGGTGCGGATTTCACCGGCGCCGCGTTCACCGATTGCACGTTCGAGCCGATGCGTCTCGCGAGCTGCAAGCTGGTCAAGGCACGGCTGAGCGGCTGCTCCGCCTTCGATGCCGGCAAGAGGAAGGGATGCACCTTCGCCTTCTGCGACATGCATGCCGCCGAGGTCATCAAGTGCAACTTCGCGACCGGCACGTTCGAGCGCTGCGATCTCTATGACTTCAGCGCTGCAGACTCGAGCTTCCGGGGCGTGAACTTCCGGCAGTCGACCTTCACCAAGGCGATCTCGCGGCGATCGGTGCTGACCAAGGCCGTCTTCGACGGGTGCAACCTGAGCTTCGCCGATCTCTCCGGCCTGTTCCTGGAGAACTGCGAATTCCGCTCCTGCAAGTTCACCGAGGCGTCGTTCATCGACACCGACCTCAGCCACGCCACGCTGCTGGCCTGCGCCCTCGACCGAGCCGAGTGGGATCGTGCCAAGCTTCGGCAGGCCGACCTTCGCGGCTCCAATCTTTCGGGCCTGAATCTGGCGGTGCTCGCCGATTACGCCGGGGTCAGGATCAGCGACAGCGAGCAGTCGGAAATCCTGAAGCAACTTGGTGTCGACGTGTGCGTCTCCTGATGGCCCATTGTTTCCAACGCCGCTGCGCCAAGTTCAACGATGTTGCTTGTTTGGAAACAGTCGGCTCTGCCGTTGATAGGTCGCGCAGCATGGTGTTCCCTCTGGCGCGATAAGGAGCCCGTCATGTCCGACCAGAAACCGCTGTCGTTCCACGTGCCGGCTCCCGCCGTCCGGCCCGGCGGCACTCCGGACTTCAGCGACGTGCAGATCAGCCGCGCCGGCGAGGTCGAACGGCCGCCGGTCGACGTGGCGCCCGAGAAGATCCGGGAGCACGCCTACAAGATCATCCGCGTGCTCAATCGCGACAGCGAGGCCGTCGGTCCGTGGGCCGGCCTTTTGAGCGACGCCGAGCTGCTGGAGGGCCTGCGCCATATGATGACGCTCCGCGCCTTCGATGCGCGCATGCAGATGGCGCAGCGCCAGGGCAAGACCTCTTTCTACATGCAGCACATGGGCGAGGAGGCGGTGAGCTGCGCCTTCCGCAAGGCGCTCGAGCCCGGCGACATGAACTTCCCGACCTATCGCCAGGCCGGCCTCTTGATCGCCGACGGCTATCCCATGCTCGACATGATGAACCAGATCTATTCCAACGAGCTCGACCCGATGAAGGGCCGGCAGCTGCCGGTGATGTACTCCTCGCGCGAGCACGGCTTCTTCTCGATCTCGGGCAACCTCGCGACTCAGTACATCCAGGCCGTCGGCTGGGCGATGGCCTCGGCGATCAAGGGCGACACCAGGATCGCCGCCGGCTGGATCGGCGACGGTTCGACGGCGGAATCGGACTTCCATGCCGCGCTGGTCTTCGCCTCGACCTACAAGGCGCCGGTGGTGCTGAACATCGTCAACAATCAGTGGGCGATCTCCACGTTCCAGGGCATCGCCCGCGGCGGCTCGGGCACCTTCGCCGCGCGCGGCCTGGGCTTCGGCATCCCCGCCCTCAGGGTCGACGGCAACGACTATCCCGCGGTGCATGCCGTGGCGAAGTGGGCGGTCGAGCGGGCGCGCCGCAACCTCGGGCCGACGCTCGTGGAGTACGTCACCTATCGCGTCGGCGCCCATTCGACGTCGGACGATCCCTCTGCCTACCGGCCGAAGACGGAGTCCGATGCCTGGCCGCTCGGCGATCCGGTGTTGCGCCTGAAAAACCACCTGATCCTGCGCGGGGTCTGGTCGGAGGAACGGCACAAACAAGCCGAAGCCGAGATCATGTCCGAGGTCATCGCCATCCAGAAGGAAGCCGAGACCCACGGCACCCTGCATACCGGCCCACATCCCTCGGCGCGCGACATGTTCGAGGGCGTCTTCGAGGAGATGCCGCCGCACCTGCGCCGCCAGCGCCAGCAGGGAGGGGTGTGATGTTGCGGCGATGGGAGCGCGGGCCTCTGGCCCGCTCATGCTCTTCCGGACCGCGGGCGTCTCGCCCGCCTCATGAGCGGGCCAGAGGCCCGCGCTCCCATGAGGATTTGAGCAATGCCTCGTAAAACCATGGTCGAGGCGATCCGCGACGCCATGGACGTCTGCATGAAGCGCGACGACAACGTCGTCGTGTTCGGCGAGGACGTCGGCTACTTCGGCGGCGTTTTCCGCTGCACCCAGGGCCTGCAGCAGAAATACGGTTCCAACCGCGTCTTCGACACGCCGATCAACGAATCGGGCATCGTCGGCGCTGCCGTCGGCATGGCGGCCTACGGCTTGCGGCCGTGCGTCGAAATCCAGTTCGCCGACTACATGTATCCCGCCTACGACCAGATCGTGTCGGAGGCGGCGCGGCTGCGCTATCGCTCCAACGGCCAGTTCATCGCGCCCATCGTCGTGCGGATGCCGACCGGCGGCGGGATCTTCGGCGGCCAGACGCACAGCCAGAGTCCCGAGGCGCTGTTCACCCATGTCTCGGGCCTGAAGACGGTGGTGCCGTCCAATCCCTACGACGCCAAGGGCCTGCTGATCTCCGCCATCGAGGACAACGATCCGGTGATCTTTTTAGAACCCAAGCGGCTCTATAACGGTCCGTTCGACGGCCATCACGAGCGGCCGGTGACGCCGTGGGCGCGCCATGCGCTGGGCGAGGTGCCGGACGGCCACTACACGGTGCCGCTGGGCAAGGCCGCGATCCGGCGCGAAGGATCGGCGGTCACGGTGCTGGCCTACGGCACCATGGTCTATGTCGCCGAGGCGGCGGCCGAGGAGACCGGCATCGATGCCGAGATCATCGACCTGCGCACGCTGCTGCCGTACGACCTCGACACCATCGTGGCCTCGGTGAAGAAGACCGGGCGCTGCGTCGTCGTCCACGAGGCGACGCTGACCTCGGGCTACGGCGCGGAGCTCAGCGCCATCGTGCAGGAGAACTGCTTCTACAATCTCGAGGCGCCGGTGATGCGCGTCACCGGCTGGGACACGCCCTATCCGCACGCCCAGGAATGGGACTACTTCCCCGGGCCCGCGCGCGTCGGCCGCGCGCTCAAGGCCGTGATGGAGGCCTGACATGGGGACCCGCATCGTCAAACTGCCCGACGTCGGCGAAGGCGTGGCCGAGGCCGAGATCGTCGAATGGCACGTCGAGGTCGGCCAGTCGGTGCTGGAGGACCAGATCCTGGCCGCCGTCATGACGGACAAGGCGACCGTGGAAATCCCATCGCCGGTCGCCGGCAAGGTTTTAGCGCTGGGCGGCGAAGTCGGCGCCACGCTGGCGGTCGGCGCCGAGCTGGTCCGCCTGGAAGTGGCGGGCGAGGGCAACGCCGAAGTGGCCGCGGCGCCGCGCGAAGCCGCACCACCGCCCGCGCGATTGACGACGCCACCGCCGGCACCCAAGGCGCCGGCACCGACGCCGGTGGAGGCGGCGACGCCAGTCGCCCGCGGCTCGCTGGGGCCACCGCGGCCGGCTGGCGAGAAGCCGCTCGCGTCACCCGCGGTGCGGCGCCGCGCGCGCGAGGCCGGCATCGACCTGCGCCAGGTGCGCGGCAGCGGTCCCGCGGGGCGCATCAGCCACGACGACCTCGATGCCTTCCTGAAGAGCGGGCCGCCGGCGGCGGCATCCGGCGGCGGCCGCGTCGCGCGCACCGAGGTCGAGACCGTAAAAGTCATCGGCCTGCGCCGGCGCATCGCCCAGAAAATGGCCGAGTCCAAGCGCCGCGCCGCGCACTTCTCCTATGTCGAGGAGATCGATGTCACGGCACTGGAGGACCTGCGCGCCAAGCTCAACACCGAGAACCCGGACCGGCCGCGGCTGACCTTGATGCCGTTCCTGATGCAGGCGCTGGTGCGGGCGGTCGCCGACTTCCCCGAGATGAACGCGCTCTACGACGACGAGGCTGAGACCATCGAGCGCCATGCCGGCGTGCATATTGGCATCGCCACGCAAACGCCGCAGGGCCTGATGGTGCCGGTGGCGCGTCATTGCGAGGCGCGCGGCCTGTGGGATTGCGCGGCCGAGGTGCGACGGCTGGCCGAGGCCGCGCGCAACGGCCAGGCGACGCGTGCCGAGCTTTCAGGCTCGACCATCACCATCACCAGCCTGGGCCCGCTCGGCGGCATCGTCACCACGCCGGTGCTCAACCGGCCCGAGGTGGCGATCATCGGCGTCAACCGTCAGGTCGTGCGGCCGGTGTGGCAGGGCGCGGAGTTCGTGCCGCGCACCATGATGAACCTCTCCTCGTCGTTCGATCACCGCGTGATCGACGGCTACAACGCCGCCCAGTTCGTGCAGCGCATAAAAGGCCTGCTCGAGGCGCCGGCGACGATCTTCATTGAGGCGTGAGATGGCCGACATCAATGCCAAGGTTTTAGTCATCGGCGGCGGCCCCGGCGGCTACGTCGCGGCGATCCGCGCCGGCCAGCTCGGCCTCGACACCGTGCTGGTCGAGCAGAACGGCAGAGGCGGCGGCTTGGGCGGCACCTGCCTCAATGTCGGCTGCATTCCCTCCAAGGCGCTGATCCACGCCGCCGACGCCTTCCACCACGCCGTCGAGCAATCGCGCACCGCGCCGCTCGGCATCAAGGTCGAGCGTCCGACCATCGACCTTTTACGCACCGTCGAATGGAAGGACGGCGTCGTCGGCCGCCTGACCAGCGGCGTCGGCGTGCTGCTGAAGCGCCATCGGGTAAAGATCCTGCAAGGCCGGGCCGAGATGGTCGACGGCAAGTCCTGCCGCATCGAAACCGACACCGGCCCGCAGGTCGTGCGCGCCGAGCACGTCGTGCTGGCGACCGGCTCGGTGGCGACGACGCTGCCTAATCTGCCGTTCGGCGGCAAGGTCATCTCCTCGACCGAGGCGCTGTCGCTTGCCAAGGTACCCGAGCGGCTGGCCGTCGTCGGCGCGGGCTACATCGGCCTCGAGCTCGGCATGGCCTATGCCAAGCTCGGCTCCAAGGTCACGGTGATCGAGGCTCTCGACCGCATCCTGCCGATCTACGACGCCGAGCTGGTGCGCCCGGTGGCGCGCCGCCTGAAGGCGTTGGGTGTCGACGTCCTTTTAAGCACGCGTGCCGCCGGACTTGCCGACGACGGGCTCGCGCTCGAGGGCGGGCGCACCATCGTTGCCGACAAGATCCTCGTCGCCACCGGCCGACGCGCCCGCCTGGAAGGCTTCGGCCTGGAGCGGCTCGACCTCACCCTGAACGGCCCGTTCGTGCAGATCGACGAGCGCTGCGCGACGTCGATGCGCAACGTCTGGGCGGT
>JAKFVH010000236.1 GCA_021732285.1 Reyranella sp.
GAGGCGCATCCCGCGACCAGCGCCGCCGGAATCAGGACGGCAACCAGCGCCAGGCGAACCAATCTAACGTCGTACATCCGTATCCTCCGGAGTTGAGGGACTCGACCACACCACAACGCTCGCAAAGTGGGCCGACCGGGATTAACGCCGAATGGGGCATTCTGGTTCCTGCCCGATGGCGAAATGTTGGCGCGGGCGGGCACACCGTAGGTCGATCAATGAAGCCCTTGCTTTTACAACCGGTTGAAGCAAGCTCGTCATGGAGAGCACGATTGTTCCAGAGGCCGCCGTCGGTAAGGCGATCTTGTTCCCATTCTGCAGTTTCTCGATGAGAGGCCCTCTGGCACGCGTCGGCGTGATCGCCGTCGGCGCGATGGCGCTCGTCACAGCCTGTGCACCCGCCGAGCCGACAGGTCGTGCGGTGGACCGCGAGCCGACAATCGCCTTGGTGTCGGCGCCAACCAAGCCAGTGGTCGTGGATGCCAACACCAGACTGGGCGAACTGATCAAGAGCGGGTCCAAACCGGTCGTCGCGGGTGAACGGCTGAACGTCGAATTGCTGCGACGCTTCTACGCCCGCCATGGCTTCGCGCCGGTCTGGACGACCCGGCAGGCCCAGGCAAATTCACTGATGGATGCCATCTCGCGCGCCGGCAGTCATGGCCTCGCGCCAGAACTGTTTCATGCCGACGTGCTGCAGTCGCCGGCGACATTGCCGGCGCTCGACCGGGAACTGTTGCTGTCGAATGCCTTCCTCTCCTATGCCGACGCGCTGGCGCGCGGGGCCATGCCGATCGAGCGCCGCAGAGATGACGAGATCCTGACGCCTGCGCCGATCGACGTCGCTGCCGCGCTCGACGCCGCCATCGACAGCCCCGATCCCGGGACGGCGATCGAAGCGCTGGCGCCGACGACGCCGACCTACCGGGCGTTGCGCCAGGCTTTGCAGGACAAGACGGCGACGAGCCGCTTGCGCGAGATCAAGGTGAACCTCGAGCGCGAACGCTGGCAGCCGCGGCGGCTGCCGGCGGACCGCGTCTGGGTCAACGTCACCGACGGGCGGCTGGTGCTGTACCGCGACGATCAGCCGATCTTCTCCACGCGGGTCATTGTCGGCACGGACGACAGGCCCAATCAGAGTCCGGAGTTCGAGGCCTCGATCGACGGCCTCTGGTACAACCCGCCCTGGACCGTCCCGCAGGACATCGTCACCCAGGAGATCATGCCGAAGGTCCGTCGCGACCCGAACTACCTGGCGCAGCACAAGATGGTCATGCTGCCCGATGGCGGGCTGCAACAGCTGGGGGGAGGCAACTCAGCGCTCGGACAATTGATGTTCCACATGAAGAACCGGTTCGACGTCTACCTGCACGACACGCCGTCAAAAAGTCTGTTCAACCGCGACGCCCGCCGCTTCAGTCATGGATGCATCAGGGTGGAAGATCCGCGGAAGCTGGCCGCCCTGCTGATGCGGAAGCCGGTCGAGGCCATCGACGAAGCGATCGCGACCGGCGACACCATCTGGGCCGCTCTGCCCAAGCCCGTGCCGGTATTCGTGGTCTACGAGACCGCGTTCGCGGATGCCGATGGCAAGTTGCAGTTTCGCGCCGACATCTACAGCCGCGACGCCGAGATCTCGCAGGCCCTGGATCCAAAGCGGCGAACGGTGACGGAACGCAAGACGCCCGGCCAAACCGGGCGTTGATCTGCACGCCCTAGCCTCTCAAGGGAATCAGTGTCCGGCTGGATTGACTCAAGTTCGGACCGCGGGCGTCTCGCCCGCTCATGGTCTTTCTCCTCTCCCCCGCTAGGGGGAGAGGCTGGGTGAGGGGGTTGCAGGTAGCCTTCGATGCCCCCTCACCTAACCTCTCCCCCTAGCGGGGGAGAGGAACATGAGGAAGATCATGAGCGGGCGGGTAGGTCGCGTCAGACGCGACCCGGCCCGCGGTCCGAATATGACGCGCTATTTCTTCTCGACGTTCCACAACGCCAGCGACGGCGTGCTGAGCAGCCCGTTGACGTTGGTCCGGATCGCCGTCGGCGTGGTGAACTGGCCGAGCGGTGCGTGCGTGGGATACTCCAGCACGCGCAGCTGGACCTGCTCGGCGATCGCCTTCTGCTTGGCCGGATCGGGATCCGAGGCGTAGGCGTCGCGCAGCTTCTCGATCGTCTCGTCGCACGGCCAGCCGAAGGTGGCCTTGTCGCACGATGCGTTGACGAACGCAGCCGACACCGGGTTCAAGACGTCGGTGGCGCCCCACGAGGTGAAGTAGGCGCCCCAGCCGCCCTTGTCGGGCGCGTCCTTCTTGGCGCGGCGCGACACCAGGGTCTGCCAGTCCATCGGCTGCAGATCGACCTTCAGCCCGATCTTCTCGAGCTGCGCCTTGGCCACCGTGGCGAGGTTGTTGTGGCCGGCGGTGTCGGTCTGGTGCAGGAAGACCACCGGCGTGCCGTCGTAACCCGACGCCGCCAGCATCTCCTTGGCCTTGGCGACGTTGCCCGCGAGCTTGTCGTCCCAGCCCTTGGTCGATTCCAGCGGCGAGCCGCAGGGGAACAGCGAGCGGCACTCGCGGTAGTACTCGGGATTGCCGACGTTGGCCTCGAGGACCTCCTTCTGCGACAGGCCATAGAGGATCGCCTGGCGCACCTTGGGATTGTCGAACGGCTTGAACAGCACGTTGAAGCGCATCGAGTACTGGCGGCCGGCTTTGTTGACCACCGTGATCTTGACGTTCTTGTCCTTGGCGAGCAGCGGCAGCAGGTCGGGCGGCACGATCTCGACCAGGTCGACCTCGCCGCCGAGCAGTGCGTTCACCTGGGTCTGCTGGTCGGGGATCGTGATCCATTCGACGCGGTCGACCTTGGCGACCTTGCCGCCGGCCAGGCCCGAGGCGGACTCAGCGCGCGGCTTGTACTTGGGGTTCTTGACGTAGACGGCCTTCTCGCCCGCCTTCCATTCGTCCTTCTTGAAGATGAAGGGGCCGGAGCCGATCGATTCGGTGATCTGGGTGTTGGCATCGCCGCCCGCCACCGCCTTGGGCATCATGAAGGGCACGTTGGAGCTCGACTTGCCGAGCGATTCCAGCACCAGGCCGTAAGGCTGCTTCAGCACCATCTTGATGGTCTTGGCGTCGGGCGCGCTGAGCTCGGTCACCACGCCTAAAAGCTTCTGGCCCATCGAGTCCTTGGCGCCCCAGCGCTTGATGGACGCGACGCAATCCTCGGCCGTCACCGGCTTGCCGTCGTGCCATTCCAGGCCATCGCGCAAGGTGAAGGTCCAGGTCAGCTTGTCGGGCGAGACCTCCCACTTGTCGACCATCTGCGGCTTGACCTCGAGCTTCTCGTCGAGGGCAAACAGCGTGTCGTAGATCATGTAGCCGTGGTGCGTGGAGATCAGCGCCGTCGTCCACACCGGATCGACGATCTTGAGATCGGAATGCAGTGCGACCTTGAGCGTGGTCTGCGCGTAGGCCCCGGCGACCGGCGCCGCGAAGACGGTAGCGGCAACCAGCGCGCAAGTGAGACGACGTCCTAACTTCGACATGAAAGCTCCCTGAAGACCCCCCGGTCGGCGGCAACAATAGGGCCGTCAGCCGTCCTGCGCGACATCCAACAGCGCCTGCCAGTCCGTCAATTTCACGCGAGGGCGGCCCAAGCCGGCGCCGGCCGCGACCTCGTGCTTGTCGATGCGATGCCAGCCCGCAGCGTCGACGGCGATGGGCAGCACGTCGGGCCCGCTCTTGGGATCGCGGTCCTTCAGGAAGGCCAGCACCTCTTGGGCGACAGCGTGGCTTTCGGCGCGGTTGGTCGGGATGGTGCCGCTGGGGCCGCGCTTGGCCCAGCCGACGGGAAAGACATCGTCGCGCTTGGGGAATTCCTCGCCGCTGTAGCCGATGCAGGTCACGACGAGGTCGGCCTTCAGCGCGCCGGTGCTGAGCTCGATCTCGCCCGGCCGGATGGCCTTGGGCACCGCCCCGAACACGAAATGCACGGTCAGCGGCTTCTCAGCCGTCTTGTGGCCGGCAAAACCCTTCAGGATCTCCAGGTTCTTGGTCTTGCGCAGCCGCTCGGGCGTCGGATCGGTGGCGGGCGGCGCGACCTCGAGCGCCTTCGCGTCAGTGACGGAGACGGCGCGTGCCAGTCGGCCCATCTCGGCCAGCTCGTTGTTGGTGAAGGAGGCGTACTCGGGCCCGCGCCGGCCGATCACATAGACGTCGGCCAGCGGCGCCGCGGCGATCGCGGCACCCGCCTCCGGCACGATGTCGCTTTTCGCCATCTCGTCCACGCTCTTGGCCAGCACGCGCGCGACGTCCAGCGCCACGTTGCCGTTGCCGATCACCGCCACGCTCTTCACCTGGGAAAGATCGGGGCCGGCGCGGAAATCGGGATGGCCGTTCAGCCAGCCCACGAACCGCCAGGAGCCCCAGACATGCGGCAGCTCTTCACCCGGCACGCCAAGCTTCCGGTCGATCACCATGCCGGTGGCGACGATCACGGCATCGTAGGCCGCGTCGAACTCCTCCCAGCTTAGATCGCGGCCGACATCGATGTTGCCGGCGAAGCGGACGTCGGGCTGGCCCAAAAGCTTCTCGAACTGGCGGACGATCGCCTTGGTGCCCTGGTGGTCGGGGGCGACGCCCGCCCTCACGAGGCCATAGGGCGTGGGCAGGCGGTCGATGATGTCGATATGCAGGTCGGGGCGGGCGCGCAGCAACCCGTCGGCGGCATAGAAGCCCGAGGGGCCCGCGCCCACGATGGCAACGCGGTGGGTCATGGGCGCCCGCTTAGCATATGATGGTTACATGACTAAATACCCAAAGCTCAGCCAGCTCGGCCGGCCCGCCACCCTGCCCCCATCGCCGGACAAGGCCGTGCTCGAGACGGTGCCCAATCCGCAGCCCAAGGCGTTGTACCTGGTGCGCTTCACCGCCCCCGAATTCACCACGCTCTGTCCCGTGACCGGCCAGCCCGACTTCGCCCATCTGGTGATCGACTATGCCCCGCGCGCCAGGCTGGTCGAGAGCAAGTCGCTGAAACTCTATCTCGGCAGCTTCCGCAACCAGGCCGACTTTCACGAGGCCTGCACGCTTGCCATCGGCATGCGCCTCGTGAAGGTGCTGACGCCGCGCTGGCTCAGAATCGGCGGCTACTGGTATCCGCGCGGCGGCATGCCGATCGACGTCTTTTGGCAGACCGGCCAGCCGCCCAACGGCCTGTGGCTGCCCGATCCCGGCGTGCAGCCTTACCGCGGCCGGGGATAAAGGAGGGGCGATGAGCCGCCACCCTCCGGTCCCCAAGCGCAAGCCCAGGCCCGCGACCCCGGCCGCGCTGCGCGATGCGATTCGTGACGAGGCGTTGCGGCTGGGCTTCGACGCCGTGGGTTTCGCAGCGGCCAACCTGGCGCCCGAAGCGCGCAACCAGCGCCTGCAGCGCCTGGGCGAATTTCTGGACGCCGGCTGGCAGGGTGACATGGGTTGGCTGGGCGAGCGCACCGCCGAGCGCGCCGATCCGCAGACCCTGTGGCGGGACGCAAAGACGGTCGTGTCGCTTGCCATCAACTACGCGCCGGCGAGCGACCCGCTAAAGATCCTGGAGCACGGCGAGCGCGCGGCGATCTCGGTCTACGCCCAGGGCCGCGACTATCACGAGGTGATGAAGAGCAAGCTCAAGGCGCTCGGCCGCTTCATCTGGGACACCTACCGGCACGACCTGAAGGTCTTCGTCGACACGGCGCCGCTGATGGAAAAACCCGCTGCGCAGGCGGTCGGCCACGGCTGGCAGGGCAAGCACACCAATCTCGTGTCGCGCCAGTTCGGCTCGTGGCTGTTCCTGGGCGAGTTGCTGCTGTCGGTCGAATTGCCCGCCGACCAGCCGGAGACCGACCATTGCGGCCAATGCCGCGCCTGCCTCGACATCTGCCCGACCAAGGCCTTCCCCGCGCCCTATCGCCTCGAGGCGCGGCGCTGCATCTCCTATCTCACCATCGAGCACGAAGGGCCGATCGACCGCGAGCTGCGGCCGCTGCTCGGCAACCGCATCTATGGCTGCGACGACTGCCTGGCGGTCTGCCCGTGGAACAAGTTCGCCCAGGAGGCGCGCGAGACGGCGCTGATGCCGCGGCCGGCACTCAATGCGCCGCTGCTGGCCGAGCTGGCGACGCTCGACGACGAGGCCTTCCGCAAGCGCTTCGCCGGCACCGCCGTCAAGCGCATCGGCCGCGACCGGTTCCTCCGGAACGTCGCCTATGCGCTGGGCAACAGCGGCGCGCCCGCCACGTCCCGGCCGGCCATCGAGCATCTGCTGGCCGACTCCTCGCCCCTGGTGCGCGGCGCGGCGGTGTGGGCACTCTCGCGCCTTGCCCCCGATCAGGTCGCGCAACGGCGGCGCGCAAGCCGTGAAGACGACGCGGGCGTCCGCGCCGAGTGGCAGGACGCGCTGCAAACGGCCCACGCACAAGAGAATGCCCGCTGAGATTTCGCGTCGCACGCTCCTCGAGCTGATCGGGCAAATAGGCGGTGCCGCCACCGCCTATTCGGCCTTGAACATGGCGGGGTTGCTGGCCGTGCCGACGGCATACGCCGCTCCACCTGTGTTGAAGCCCGGAACGGCAAGCGCGTCGCGATCCTTGGCGCCGGAATAGCCGGCCTGACGGCAGCGTATTGTCTCGGCAAGGCCGGCTATCAGTGCACGATCCTCGAGGCACGGGCGCGGTCCGGCGGTCGGGTCTGGACGATACGAGGCGGCGACCAGATCGCGGAAACCGACTCCTCGCAGCATGTCGAGTGGCAGGCGGATCGGGACATCTACCTCAACGCCGGCGCCGCCCGGATCTCCAGTCACCATCAGGGCATCCTGGGCTACTGCCGCGAACTCGGCGTTCCGCTGGAAGTCTTCGTCAACGACAACCGCGCGGCGCTTGTCCAGTTCGACAGCCAGTTCGGCGGCAAACCGCAGACGGCGAGGCGGCTCCACGCCGATCTCAGGGGTGCGATCGCGGCTCTCGCCGCCAAGAGCGCGCCGAATGACGAGGCGGTCCAGACCGTGCTGCGGATCTTCGGCGATCTCAGGCGCGATATGACCTATGCCGGCTCGTCACGCGCCGGCTATGCCGCCGAGGACGACGTGCCGGGCGCCGCCAACCGAAGCGGCCACCTCCAGCCTCCTCTTCCCCTGGATGAGATCGCTGGGCCTCAGGCGATCAGGCTGGCCCTTGCGCTGTGCTTTGCGGAGTTGTGGCAGCAATCGCCGACATGCTGCAGCCGGTGGGCGGGATGGACATGATCGTCCGCGCCTTCGATCGAGTGCTGGGTGGCATGATCCGACACAACGAGGAAGTCGTGCGGATCGAGCGCGTCGGCGAAGGCGCGCGGATCATCTCCCTCGATCGCAGCAGTGGGCGACGGAGCGCCCTCGAGGCGGATTTCGTGATCTGCACGATTCCGCTCTCGGTGCTGGAGCACATTCCCGCCGACTTCAGCCCGGCGGTGAGCCATGCGATCAGCGTCGGGGCCAAGATGTATTTCCCGGCGGTCAAGGTGGCCTTCGAAGCGCCACGTCGCTGGTGGGAGACCGACCAGCAGCTCTATGGCGGCATCAGCTGGACCGGCCGCGACATCACCCAGATCTGGTACCCCTCGCACGGGTTTCACGGCGAGAAAGGCGTGCTGGTCGGCGCCTATATCTGGAGCCACGATCCGGCCCGGCGTTTTACCGCGATGACGCCGGCCGAACGGCATGCGGCCGCGATCAGCGACGGAGAACGGCTTCATCCCGGCTACGAAAGGCTTGTCGGACCGGCGGTGTCGGTTGCGTGGGCGAAAATTCCCTATTCGCTGGGCGCCTGGATCGAATGGGAGACCATTTCGGGAGCGCGGCAAGCGGAATATCCCACCCTGCTCGCCGGCGACGGACCGTTCTACTTCGCCGGCGAGCATATGAGCTATGTCACCGCCTGGCAGGAAGGTGCCGTACAGTCGGCACACTATGCGGTGTCGGAGATCGCCGAGCGCGTTGCCGCAACGAGCAAGTGAATTTGGAGGACAGGCCAATGAAGATCCGACGCAAGACCCTCCTCGCGGCCCTCACGGTCGGCACCAGCCTGCTGCTCGCCATGCCGCCGGCGTCGAGCCAACAGGCCGCGCCGCTCTCGGCCGAGCAGGCCGCGCAGATCGTGGCGAGCCCCGATCGCAGCGCTGCCGATCGCACCAACGATCAGCGACGCAAGCCCGAGCAGCTGCTGGTCTTCATCGGCCCCCGTCCCGGCATGACCGCGCTCGATCTCAGCGCGGCCGGCGGCTACACCACCGAGCTGCTGGCCCGCGCGATCGGCCCGTCGGGCATGGTCTACGGCCAGAGCCGGCCGCGTGGCCCGGTCACGCCGCCGGCGGCGCCCGAGGGCAACAGCCATCCGACCGCCACATCGGCAACGGCCGCGCCGGCGCCCGCGCCACCCGCCGCCGCACCGCGCCCCTCGCCTGATGCGCTGGAGGCCCGCGACCGCGCGTTGAGAAACGCCGGGATCAACGCTGCGCCGATCGCCCCCGTCGTCCGCCCGTTCGAAGCGCCCATTCCGCCCGAATTGCCCGAGTTCGACCTCGTGACCCTGATGTTCAACTATCACGACCTCGGACATCTCGGCGTCGATCGCGCGGCCATGAACCGGGCGATCTTCCAGGCGCTCAAGAAGGGCGGCATCTATGTCATCGCCGATCATTCGGGCCGGCCCGGCACCGGCATCTCCGAAGCCGGCACGCTGCATCGCATCGAGGAAGCGTTCCTGCGCAAGGAAGTCGAGGCGGCAGGCTTCAAGCTGGCGGCGGAAGGCAACTTCCTGCGTAACCCGAAGGATCCGCGCGACAAGAACACGCCGGACCCGCCGCAGCCCAAGGACGAATTCGTGCTGAAGTTCGTGAAGCCTTAGATAGCGACGGACGGCTACCGTTTGACCAGGTGCTTGCGAAAGAACGCGACCACGGCGGCATTGAACTCCTTGTGGAACGCTACGCGGTCGAAACCCTCGGCGTCGACGCAGATCTCCGGCAGGGCCTTCGCGGCCTCGGCCGAACAAGGGACGATGAAGGCAAAGTGTCCCGAGTGGGGCACCACTCGATAGTCCGGTTTCGCCGGCAGGTTTTCGTCGATTGCCTCGTTGTCCTCGGGCAACACGCCGTCGCCGCCGCGCTCCGACGCCCAGAGCTGGATCGGCACCTTCACGTCCGCCAGTCCCTCGAGGGTGAAGGCGCGGCCGAACTCCAGGTCGGCCAGCACGGCAGCGGCGAAACGCCGATCCGCGGCCGGCCGCTGGGGCGGAAACTTACCCTTCCCTATCTCGGCACACATCCCGTCGACGAAACCTTCGGAGCAGAGCGGCGCGATCCCAAGAATGTCGAGCCGCCCGCCCGCGATCACGAGGCCGGTGTAGGCGCCGCGCGAAAAGCCGAAGACGCCGACGCGTCCGCGATCGAGCTTCGCTGCCTCGGGCCACCGGTCGAGCATGAAATCGGTCAAGCGCCTGATGTCAGTGGGACGGTCGGTCAGGATCGACAAGGTATCGCTGCGGCTGCGATCCGTCGCGTTGTCGCCGGGATGGTCGATGGCGGCGACGACGAAACCTGCATCCGCGAGCGCCGCGGCCGTATCACGATGGGCACCGAACCAGCCGCCCGAGCCATGCGACATGACGATGAGCGGCAGCCTGTCGCCGACGGCCGGACAGTTCCTGGCGGCGGCGATCGTGACCATGCGGACCCTCATCTGCTGCGGTTGCTGATCGCAGGGCGACCATACCGCCCCTGTCAGCGCGGGGCCGTTTGCATCGGCGGGAATGTCGATGAACCGGAAGCCCGCGGCCTCGATCTTCGGTGACACAAAGCAGACGACGACAACGATCAGCATCGCAAACAGGCGCATGGTGATTACCTCTGGACAAGCTCTCTACCACGCACTACCTTGTTTAGCAAGGTACTGGGCCATGCGTTATAGCGAAGGTGCGATGCCGTGACGGATTCGTTGTTGGTGCAGCTGCGCAAGGGCGTGCTCGACCTGTGCGTGCTCGCGCTGTTGGCGCGACAGGACGGCTACGCCTACGACATCGCCAGTCGGCTCGCCGAGGAGATCGGCATGGGGGAAGGCACGATCTATCCCTTGATGCGGCGCATGCAGGCCGACGGGCTGGTGAAGACCTATCTCGAGGAATCGAGCAGCGGCCCGCCGCGCAAATACTACCAGCTCACCAAGGCGGGCCATGCCGCGCTCGCCAGCCAGAAGAGCGAATGGAACAGCTTCACGACCGCGGTGGCGCGAGTCCTGTCGGCGCCGACCGCCAAAGCATCAGGAGCAGCCCGATGACCAAGTCCGAGTTTTTAGACACCCTGCACCGCCGCCTCGCCGGGCTGCCGCCATCGGAGATCGACGACGTGATGGCCGACTACGCCCAGCACTTCACCGACGGCATGGCGGCGGGCCGCAGCGAGGCCGAGATCGCGGCAGCATTGGGCGATCCCGTGCGGCTTGCCCGCGAACTGCGCGCCGAGGTCGGCCTCAGGCGCTGGGAGGAAGAGCGCACGCCCGCCAACTTCTTCGCCGCCCTTGCCGGCTTCCTCGCGCTGATCGCAGTGGACTTCGTGTTCCTGCTGCCGCTGGTGGCGGGCCTGATGCTGTTCACCCTGATCGCCGGCATCGTGACGATCGCGCTCTGTGTTGCGGGCCTCGCCTTGCTCGCCAAGCTCTTCAGCTGGGAGGGGCTGTTCGTCTTCAAGTCGATCACCCGCATCCTCTATGGCGTGGGCCTGCTCGGCGTCGGCATCGGCGGCGGCGCGCTGCTCCTGATGATGGTCGACTACGTGGTGCGTCTGCTCGGCCGCTACGCCCGCCTGCACTACGTGCTGCTGAACAAGGCCACTCCGGCAATCTGAGGAAGTCCCATGAGAACCCTGGGTTTGATCGCGATCGGCGGCCTCGGCATCGGTATTGCCTCGCTGTCGCTCGCCTATGCGCTGGGCGGCCGCGATCTGCATCACCTGCCTTTCGAGATTGCGTCGTCCTGCGGCGACGGCGCCAAAGGCGGCCCGTCGGTCCGTCGGCTGGCGTGGGGCAACGGCGATGCCATCGAGCTTTTTCTGCCCGGCACCGTCACCTTCCGTGGCGGCCAGGGCAGCGACATCGTCGTGAAGGGATCGCCCGACCTCGTCGCCAATGTCGAGGTGAGAGGCCGTCGTCTCATGCTCGACTGCCATGGATGGACGGCCGGGCGCGATCTGGAGATCACGTTGCCGGGCCGTGCCTTCCGTGACATCCGCCTTTCCGGATCGAGCAAGCTCGTGATGGAGAATGTCAGCCAACCCGACCTCGACCTTCGCATCAGCGGCAGCGGCACGGTCCGCGCCCAGGGCAGCGTCGATCAGGCGACGATCAAGGTCTCCGGATCCGGCGAGGCGAGACTCGGCGATCTGGCGATGAAGCAGCTCAAGGTCGACATCTCCGGCAGCGGCAAGGTCGAAGCCGCCCCCAAGGACAGCGCCGACGTCAAGATCTCGGGTTCGGGCGACGTGAAGCTGCTCAGCCGTCCCGCCAACCTCACCAGCAAGGTCTCGGGCTCGGGCCGCATCAGCCAACCCTGAGGCGTAAGGAGAGACGCGTGCGTTCACTTGTTTGCGGCCTTCTGCTGGCCGTCGCCGGCATATCGACCGCTTTGGCCGACCCACGAACATTTCACGCCGGCATCACGCGCATCACGGTCGAGGACACGGTGCCGTTCGATGCCTTGATCGTCTACCCGGCGGACGCCGTTGAAGCCTCCGTTGAAGAAGGGTCATTCCGGCTTTTGGCGAGCCGCGACGCGCCGATCGCCGCCGGTGCGCGCTTCCCTATTGTCCTGTTTTCACACGGCGGCGGTAGGCCCCCGGGAACGCCGCTGGGTCATGGCGATCTTCTGCTTCATCTCGCGCGGCAAGGTTTCGTCGTCATCGCGCCGTTCCACCCCGGAACCGAGAAGCCCTTCGTCGATCGGCCGCGACACAGTCACAAGGCGCTCGATGCCGTATTGGCGGATCCACGTTTTTCCAACCGCGCCAATCCCGACCGGATCGGCATGATGGGCTTCTCGTTCGGCGGTGCGGTGACGCTCATCACCGCGGGCGCCTCGATCGATTTGGCGCACTTGTCGGCCTATTGCCATGACCGTGCCGACGATACGAGAGCCTGCGATGGCATCGCCACTGATGGCTCGTGGGCCAAGGTGCCGCCAAGCCCGAAATCGGACGATGCGCTCCCCTTGAAAGCCCTCGTTCTCCTGGAACCGTACGGCGCACCGTTTGAGCAGAAGGGCCTGGCATCGCTCGATCTGCCGATCCTGATCTACGCCGCGTCGCAATCCGATCTCCGGCCCGAGGGCAATGCGCTTGCTCTTGCCAAGGCGCTCCCTCGACCGCCGCAACAAGTCGCCGTACCCGGCAGTCATTTTGTGTTCATCGGTCCATGCTCGCCGACTTTGGCGGCTCGGGCGCCCGAGGTGTGCAGCGACCCGCCGGGGGCCGACCGCGCCGCCATCCATCAGCGCTTCCGGCGTGAGATTGCGGATTTCCTTCGGGCGAACCTGTAATGCTCAGCGACGTTCCCTGAAGAAGGCGCGCAGAAGCTCACCCGCTTCACCCTCGCTGAGGCCGGGATAGAGCTCGGGCTTATGATGGCAGGTCGGCTGGTCGAAGATGCGCGGACCGTGCTCGACGCCGCCGCCCTTGGGATCGGCCGCCCCCCAGTAGAGCCGGCGGATGCGGGCGAAGGAGATCGCCTGGGCGCACATCGGGCAGGGCTCCAGTGTGACATAGAGATCGCAATCGACCAGCCGCGGCGCGCCGAGCTTCGCCGCCGCCGCGCGGATCGCCAGCATCTCGGCATGGGCGGTGGGATCGCGCATCTCCTCGGTGCGGTTGCCGGCCTCGGCCAGGACCGCGCCGTCGGCGCCGACGATCACGGCGCCGATCGGCACCTCGCCCCGCTCTGCGGCTAGGCGGGCTTGGTGGAGTGCGCGCTCCATGGCGGACGGTCTTGTCGGGCCGGTCATAAGGGGGAAAATAGCGCCAACATCGGGTCGGGAGGAGTATGCCATGCGCTTCAGCTTCACGCCGGAGCAGGAGGAGTTCCGCAGCAGCCTGCGGCGGGCCCTGGAGGCGCGCTCGCCGACCAAGGAGGTGCGCCGCCTTATGGCGACCGACCAGGGCTTCGAGCGCGACGGCTGGAAGAAGCTGAACCAGGAATTGGGCCTGACGGCCATCCATATTCCCGAGGCCTATGGCGGCGGCGGCTTCGGCCAGGCCGACCTTGCGATCGTGCTGGAGGAGATGGGCCGCGGTCTTTTGTGCGCGCCCTTCCTGTCGACGGTGCTGGCGGCCAACGCCATCCTGAATGCCGGCACGGACGAGCAGAAGCGCGCGCTCCTGCCCGCGATCGCCTCGGGCGAGAAGACCGCGACCCTTGCCTTCTCCGAGGAGGACGGACGCAACGACGCCGAGGGCGTGGCCATGACGGCGACGCAATCGGGCGCGACGTGGCGGCTCGAGGGCGCCAAGAGCTTCGTGCTCGACGGGCATACCGCCGACCTCATCGTCGTGCTCGCCCGCCGCCCGGGCTCGCAAGGCGAGGACGGGCTGTCGTTCTTCACCGTCGACGGCAATTCGCCGGGGCTGGAGCGCAAGCGGCTGAAAACCATGGACGAGACGCGCAAGCTTGCCCGCCTCACCTTCAACTCGGTCGAGGCCAGGCTTTTGGGCGAGGCCGGCGCCGCCGCGGCGCCCTTCATCCGCACCCTGCACCAGGCCGCCGTGCTGCTGGCCAACGAGATGGTGGGCGGCGCCGAACGGCTGCGCGAGGACGCACTGGCCTACACCAAGATGCGCATGCAGTTCGGCCGGTCCATCGCCTCGTTCCAGACGACCAAGAACAAGGCGGCCGACATGCTGGTCGATGTCGAGCTCGCGAAGTCGGCGGCCTACTACGCCGCCGCCGCGCTCGACGAAGGCGACGACGACCTGCCGGCGATCGCCTCGCTCGCCAAGGCCTGCGCCGCCGAGGCCTACCTGCAGACGGCGATTCATGCCGTGCAGATGCATGGCGGCATCGGCTTCACCTGGGACAACGACACGCATCTCTGGTTCAAGCGGGCCAAGTCGAGCGAGATCCTGTTCGGCGATGCCAACCAGCATCGCGAACTGATGATGCAGCACTGGAAGCACTGAGGGCACCATGAGCGAAGAGACCGAGAGCTCCGTCCGCGCCGAAGTGCGCGCTTGGCTCGAAGCCAACTGGAAACCCGAATACGGCCTGGTCGAATGGCGCACCAAGCTGATCGAATCGGGCTGGGGCGCGCCGCACTGGCCCAAGCAATGGTACGGCCGCGGCCTGCCGGTGCATTTCACCGCCGTCGTCGACGAGGAGTTTGCGCGCATCGGCGCAGTCGGCGTGGCCAAGGCCGGCATCCGCACCCTCGCTGCCGCGACGATCCTCGACCACGGCACCGACCTGCATAAGGAGAAGTTCCTGCGCCGCATCCTCACCGGCGAGGACACGTGGTGTCAGCTCTTCAGCGAGCCGGGCAGCGGCTCGGACATGGCGGGTGCGGTGACGCGCGCCGACCGCAAGGGCAACAACTGGGTGATCAACGGCCAGAAGGTGTGGACCACCAGCGCCCACAAGGCGCACTGGGGCCTCTTGCTGGCACGCGCCAACTGGGATGTGCCCAAGCACAAGGGGCTGGCCTACTTCATCCTCGACATGAAGCAGCCCGGCGTGCAGGTCCATCCCCTGAAGCAGATGAACGGGCATGCCTCGTTCAACCAGGTGTTCTTTACCGACGCCATGGTCGAGCCCGAGATGATGGTGTGCGACGTCGGCGACGGCTGGACGGTGGCCACCACCACCCTGATGCACGAGCGCCGCGGCGCCGATGGCCTCAGGAGCTGGGCGCAGGCCTCCAACCGCAAGGGCCGCATCTACGAGGAGGAGAACGCCGAGATCGCCTCCACCATGGAGCCTTACAAGTGGTATCCGCAGCGCGCCGGCCGCGTCGACCTGGTGATGGAGCGCGCAAAGGCCACCGGCAAGATCAAGGACCCGGTGATCCGTCAGGAGATCGCCAGGCTCCTGATCATGTCCAAGGCCGCCGAATGGACCGCCCGCCGCGCGCGCGCCGCGCAGGAACAGGGCCGGCCGCAGGGCCCCGAGGGGTCGCTCGGCAAGCTGGTGTCGAGCCACGTCGCCCGCCAGGCGGCGCGGGTCCACACCTACATCACCGGCGCCGCCGCGCTCTTGAGCGGCGAGGACAGCCCCATGAACGGCGTCATCGCCGAGATCCTGGTCTCCGTCCCCGCCACCTCGATCGCCGGCGGCACCGACGAGATCCAGCGCAACATCATCTCCGAGCGCGTCCTGAAGATGCCCAAGGAGCCCAGCGTCGACACCACCAAGCCGTTCAAGGACGTGCCGAGGAATATCGCCGCTTCGTCATAAGGCACGTGACCTCACCCTGAGGAGCACCGCGCAGCGGTGCGTCTCGAAGGGTGGCAACAGTCGTGCTGTATCACACCCTTCGAGACGCGGCCCTTCGGGCCGCTCCTCAGGGTGAGGACCCTTTGAAACGTGGCGCCGACGAAGCGACGCGCGTATCTTGCGCCTTATGAGTTGGCGCCTTCTCGCGCTCCACAAGCAGCTCCGGATGGCGGTCAAGAACTTGACGGCCATGGAGATCGCAGAGAATGGCTAAGACCTACCGCAGCAAGGCCTTGGCAGCCGTCCATGAAGTGGCCTCCGGCTTGCGCGACGCGGGCGTCATGGACAAGCGCTCGATGAAGGCGTTCGACGAGATGTGCCTGACCAGGATCGAGCCGCTCACCGCGGCTCAAATCCGGCGAATCCGCATGCGGGAAAAGGCCAGCCAAGCGGTGTTCGCCCGCTACCTCAACGTGACGACCGGTCTGGTCAGCCAGTGGGAGCGCGGCGAGAAGCATCCGCGCGGGGCATCACTGAAACTGCTTACTTTGGTGGCCAAGAAAGGGCTGCAGTCTGTCGCGTGAGAAGTAGCGCGATCAGCCGCTCGCGCGTATCCTAGCGCGCATGCCCCGTCCCCTCATTGGAGTCACCCTGGATGCGGAAAAGCCGGGGGGCTATTCCAAGTTTCCCTGGTATGCGCTGCGCCAGAACTACCTCGACGCCATCGACGCGGCGGGCGGCCTGGCGGTCGCCCTGCCGCACGAGCCCGACCGCGTCGGCGACTATCTCGAGCGCATCGATGCCCTGGTCGTGACCGGCGGCGCCTTCGACGTCGATCCCACCTACTATGGCGGCGGCGACAAGCACGCCACGGTGATCACCAAGGACCGCCGCACGGCCTTCGAGTTCGCCGTCACCAAGGGCGCGCTCGACCGTAACAAGCCGGTGCTCGGCATCTGCGGCGGCCAGCAGCTCCTGCACGTCGTGCTGGGCGGCAAGCTGATCCAGCACATTCCCGACGCCATCGCCGAGGCGCTGGCGCACGAGCAGCCCAATCCGCGCAACGAGCCCGGCCACACGGTGACGGTCGCCAAGGGCACGCAACTGCACGGCATCGTCGGCGCCGACGAACTGCAGGTGAACAGCGCGCATCACCAGGCCGCGGCCGATGCGCCAGCCGGCATCGTGGTGAACGCCACCGCGCCCGACGGTGTCATCGAGGGCATCGAGGCGCCGGCCTACCGGTTCTGCATCGGCGTGCAGTGGCATCCCGAGTTCCTGATCTCCGAGGGCGACGCCAGACTCTTCCGCGCCTTCCTGGGAGCGGCAGCAACGAAGTGAGCTTGCCGCGATGAATGGGCCCGAAAGAATCGCCAAGCGGCTGGCCCGCGCGGGCCTGTGCTCGCGCCGCGATGCCGAGCGCTGGATCGCCGCCGGCCGCGTCAAGGTCGACGGCAAGGTGCTCGACACGCCTGCCTTCACCGTCACCGACGCAAGCCGCATCGAGGTCGACGGCAGGCCCCTGCCCGACGCCGACCGCGCGCGGCTGTGGCGCTATCACAAGCCGGTGGGCGAGCTGGTGACGGCGCGCGATCCGCAGGGCCGACCCACCATCTTCGATGCGCTGCCCAAGGGCATGCCGCGCGTCGTCACCGTGGGACGGCTCGACTTCATGTCGGAAGGCCTGCTGCTCCTCACCAACGACGGCGGCCTGGCGCGGCGGCTGGAGCTGCCGGCCAATGGCTGGATCCGGCGCTATCGCGCGCGCGTGCACGGCATGGTCGACGAGGCGCGGCTGGCGGCGCTTGGCAACGGCATCACCATCGAGGGCGTGCGTTACGGGGCCATCCAGGCCCGGCTCGAGCGCCAGCAGCGCACCAATGCCTGGCTCGAGATCGCGCTCACCGAGGGCAAGAACCGCGAGGTGCGCCGCGTGCTGGCCCACCTCGACCTGCCGGTGATGCGCCTGATCCGTGTTGCCTTCGGGCCGTTCCATCTCGGCGAGCTCGGGCGCAGCACGGTCGACGAGATCCCGCCGCAGGCGCTCGACAACCTGCTGGGGCTAAAACCGCCGCCGCGCAAGACCGGCTGGGCCAAGCCGAAACCCAAGCCCCGGCCCCATCATCAGCGGCGGCATTGATGCTGAAGATCGTCGGTGGCAAGCATCGCGGCCGCACCATCGCGGCCCCCGAAGGCCAGGCCACGCGGCCGACGGCGAGCCGGGCGCGCGAGGCCCTGTTCAACATCCTGGTCCACGCCAACTGGCGCGCCGACGGCACCTCGCCCCTGATCGACGTGCGCGTCCTCGACGCCTTCGCGGGTTCGGGCGCGCTCGGGCTGGAGGCGCTGTCGCGCGGCGCGGCGCACGCGACCTTTCTCGACAACGATGCGACCGCGATCAAGCTGGTCGGCGAGAACTTGAGGAAGCTCGGCGAAACGGCCGCGGCCAAGGTGGTGCGCGCCGATGCGACACGGCCGCCGCCGGGACGCGATCCGTGCGACCTCATCTTCCTCGACCCGCCCTATCGTTCGGGCCAGGCGGCGCCGGCTCTCGCCGCGCTCGCCGCCGCCGGTTGGGTGGCGCCGGATGCCATCGTCACCGTCGAGCTCGCGCACAACGAGGACATCGCCCCGCCGGCAGGCTTCGAGGCGATCGACGAGCGCCGCTATGGCGCGGCCAAGATCGTGATCCTGCGAGGCAAGCCGTGACCCTGGTGTCGCCTCTCTACATGCTGCGCCACGGCGAGACGGCATGGAACACCGAGCGGCGCATGCAGGGCACCAAGGACTCCGCCCTCACCGAGCGCGGCCGCGCCCAGGCGCTGGCGATGGGCCGCACCCTCAAGGCCGAGCTTTTACGCACGCCCGGCCCGACCATCTTCCTGCGCAGCCCGCTCGGCCGCGTGCGCGAGACCTCCGAGATCATCGGCTGCGAGCTTGGCCTCGATCCGACGCAATGGCGCGACGATCCGCGACTGGCTGAGCTGAGCTACGGCCAGTGGGAAGGGTTCAGCTGGAAGGAGATCGAGCTGACGCATCCCACGGCGCTCGCCGACTGGCGCGCCGATCCGCACGGCTACTGCCCGCCGGGCGGCGAGACGCATGCCGACCTGCGCCGGCGCTCGGCCGCGGTGCTGGCCGAGATCATCGCGTCGAACACGCGCACGGTCGTGGTCGGCCATGGCGTCAGCGGCGCGGTGCTGCGCGGCCTCAATCTCGGCCTCGATGCCAAGGCGATGTTCGTGCTGGAGAAGCCGCAGGACGCCTTTTTCCGCCTGATGGCGGGCGTCGAAGAGAGGATCGTCTGCAGCTAACGAGGGGCCGCTGGCGCTACTGGTTGTAACGCGAGTACAATGCCGGCGGTGCTGATGAGGAAAATCATGTCCGACTGGCGCGCATTGATCACGGTGGAACCCGACAAGCTCGGCGGCAAGCCATGCATTCGGGGCATGCGAATCTCGGTCGCTGATGTCCTTGAATATCTCGCTTCGGGAATGAGCCTCGATGAGGTTTTGTCGGATTTTCCCGACCTCACGCGTGACGATGTGTTGGCTTGCCTTGCCTATGCCGCCGCTCGTGAACGGGGAACCGTTCAACTTCACGCATGAGATTGCTGTTCGATCAGAATCTCAGCCATAAGCTCGTCAAACGACTCGCCGATGTATTTCCCGACTCCCTTCATGTTCGAGACATCGGCATGAAGTCAGCGAATGATCCCGCAATAGCAAAGTTCGCGCTCGCGGAAGGTCTCACGATCGTCAGCAAAGACGCTGACTTTCTGGCTCTTCGCTTTGTGCTGGGTGAGCACGTCAGAATGGTGTGGGTCAGGCTGGGAAACGGGATCGACCGACCAGGTCGAACAGGCCCTCCGGCAACGGCGACCCTCCATCGAGGCATTGGCCAACGATCCGTCACAAGTGATCGAAATCCTCTAGCTCCGCGACAGTCGGGCCGTCCGCCTGCAGCCGCTGTCTTCGGTGACTACAAGCCCGCTGCCGTCGCTCTTCGCGGTGAGCTTGCCGACGCGCCGGTCGGCGGCTTTCACCGAAGCGACGCTGACCAAGGGGAAGGACGCGGGGCTCCTGACGGTGCCGTGGATCTGCCACAGGCCGGGGGTCGGCGCAGGCGGCGGTGCCTTCTTGAGGTTGGGCACCGGGCCGTGCGCGGTGGTGTCGAAGGCCGAGCCGTCGACGAAGCCGTTCTCGATGGTGATGACATAGTCGAGCGGCGCGTTGCACGAGCCGCCGTCGCTCCTGCCGCGCCATTCACCGTCGAGGCTGGTCGCCGGCGTCTGGCCGAGCGCGCCGGTCGCCATCGACAAAAAGAACACCCCAAACAGAACGCGCTTCATCGTCTTCCGAACAGTCGCTCGATGTCGGCCAGCTTCAGTTCGACATAGGTCGGGCGGCCATGGTTGCACTGGCCGGAATGCGGCGTCGCCTCCATTTGCCGCAGCAGCGCGTTCATCTCCTCGACCGTGAGGCGGCGGCCGGCGCGCACCGAGGTGTGGCAGGCGAGCGTGCCGCAGACCTCCTCGATCTTCTCCTTGAGCGAGAGATGATCACCCATCTCGCCGAGCTCGTCGGCGAGATCGCGCACCAGGCCCTGGACGTCGACCTCGCCCAGCACCGCCGGCGTCTCGCGCACGACCACGGCGCCCAAACCAAACGGCTCCAGCACCAGGCCCATCTCGGCGAGCTCGCCCGCGCGTTGCGCCAGGCGGCGCGCGCCGTCCTCGCCGACGTCGACGACCTCGGGCAGCAGCAGCGCCTGGCGCTTCACGCCGTCGGCCTGCAGCTGGTCCTTCAGGCGCTCGTGCGTCAGCCGCTCGTGGGCGGCGTGCTGATCGACGATCACCACGCCCTGGTCGGTCTGGGCGACGATATAGGTCTCGTGCAGCTGGGCGCGCGCCACGCCCAGCGGATAGTGCTGGCCGTTGCCGTTGGGCGTCTCGGCGGGCGCGTCGACGCGCGCCGACGGTGCATCGAACGGCGCCATGAACTGCATGGCCGCTTCGGCAAGGCCGCGCGGCACGGACGAAGCGTGACCATTGCCCCCCACTCTTCCAAGCGGCAATGGCGAGGAATAGCCCGTGTGCGGGCGGAAGGCGCCCAGCGCTGCATCCGACACGGTGGTGCTGGCGCGATGGCCGGCCGCCGACAGCGCGGTGCGCAGCGCACCCACGATCAGGCCGCGCACGATGCCGGCATCGCGGAAGCGCACCTCGGTCTTGGCGGGATGGACGTTGACGTCGACCAGCGCGGTCGGCGCCTCGAGGAACAGCGCCACCATGGGATGGCGATCGCGCGCCAGGAAATCCTGATAGGCGCCGCGCACCGCGCCGGCGAGCAGCTTGTCGCGTACCGGCCGGCCATTGACGAAGAGATACTGGTGCTGGCCGGTCGGCCGATTGAGCGTCGGCAGGCCGGCGAAGCCCGTCAGCCCGAACCCCTCGCGGTTGGCGTCGATGGCGATCGCATTGTCGGCGAACTCGCGGCCCATGATGGCGGCCAGCCGCTCGAGGCGCGCGGCGTCGGGCTTGTCGAGCAGCGAGGGATTGGCGGCCGGCAGGTCGACCAGGGTGCGCTCTTCGCTCTCGAGGCGGAAGGCGATGGCGGGATGAGCCATGGCGAGCCGGCGCAGGGCATCGGCAACATGGCCCGATTCGGTGCGCGGCTCCTTCAGGAACTTGAGCCGCGCCGGCGTCGCAAAGAAGAGTTCGCGCACCTCGACCCGCGTGCCGGCGGGATGCGCCGCCGGCCGCGGCTCGCCCTTGGCGCCGCCTTCGATGTCGAGGCTCCAGGCGGTGTCGGCACCGGCCGGGCGCGAGGTCAGCATGAAGCGGCTCACCGAGGCGATCGAGGGCAACGCCTCACCGCGGAAGCCGAGTGTCCGGATGTCGCTCAGGTCGTCGTCGGGCAGCTTGGAGGTGCAGTGACGCTCGACGGCGAGCGCCATCTCCTCGCGCGTCATGCCGACACCGTCATCGACCACGGAGAGGAAGCTGCGGCCGCCTTCCTTCAGGACGACGGCGATGCGATGGGCGCCCGCGTCGATCGCGTTCTCGACCAGCTCCTTGACGGCGCTCGCCGGACGCTCGACCACCTCGCCCGCGGCGATGCGGTTGACCAGTGTGGAGGGCAGGCGGCGAAGCGCGCTCATGGCGCGGCCATTTTACGCCTTCCGCCGCTGGGAAAGATACTGGCGGGTCAGGATCTTGCTCACAGCGGATCCGAGGTGACGCCGACCGGCTTGCCGACGACGACCGTGGTCAGCGCCTCGTCGCGCAACACGCGGCGGGCGAGGCGGCGGACGTCGTCGATCTTGACCGCCGCAATCAGGTTGGCGCGCTTGGTGAGATGGTCGGGGGCGAGGCCGTCGACCTGCATGGAATGCAGCAGCCCCGCGATGGCGCCCGACGAATCGAGCGACAGCGCCAGCGCGCCGGCGAGATAGGTCTTGGCGTCGGCAAGCTCCGGCTCGGTCGGGCCGTCGACGCGAAGCCGCGCCAGCTCGGCCTTGACCACGCGCAAGGCCTCGGCGACGCGTTCGTTGGCCGACGCCGTCGATATCACCAGCAGCGCCGCGCGCTTGTAGACGCGGAGACTCGAGGAGGCGCCGTAGGCTAGACCGCGCTTCTCGCGCACCTCGCTGAACAGCCGCGACTGCTGGCCGCTGCCGCCCAGGATGTGGTTCATGACCAGCGCCGCGTACCAGTCGGGATCGTCGCGGGCGACGCCGGGCAGCGCCAGCAGGGCCGTGCTCTGCGGCACCGGCCGCTCGACCACGACGGTGCGCGCCTTGGTGGGCGGCTTCCACTCGGGCGGCAGGGCCGGCGGCGTGCCGACCGGCAGGGTGCCGAAGGCGCGGTCGAGCAGGCGGGCGAAATCGGCTTCCTCGATGTCGCCGACGGCGGCAATGATCAGGCCGTTGCGGATCAAGAGCGCCGCGGCGCGCTGTTTGATGGTCTGTTGCACGAGCTTCTTCAGGTCGTCGGGCGTGCCGTCGGGATCGTTGGCATAGGGATGGCCCGCGAACTCGGTCTCCATCAGCGTGCGCGCGGCGACCGAGCCGGGCCGTTGATTCGACTGGTTGATCGAAGCGATGGTCTGGGCGCGTCGCTGCTCGATCATGTCGCTGTCGAAGCGCGGCTGGGTGAGCGCCAGGCGCAGGAGCTCGAAGCCCTCCTCGCGATTGGCCGACAAGACGCGCAGGCTGCCGCCCAGGCGATCGAGCGAGGCGCTGAAGCTCACCGATGCCGCGGCATCCTCCTGCCGCTGCCGGAAGGCCTGCGAGCTGAGCGTTCCGGCGCCGTCGGTGAGCAGCGCAGCCATGAGACTGGTCACGCCCAACTGGCCCGCCGGATCCGACGCCGTGCCGCCCGAGAAGGAGAAGGCGAGCGACACGGCGGACGCACTCTTGTCCTGCACCAGCCAGGCTTTTATGCCGAGCGGCGTGGTCACGGCCTTGATGTCGACCGCGCCGGCGTTGGCCGGCAGCAGGGAGACCGCGACGACCAGCGCGGCCAGGATACGCACCAGCCGTCTCACCGCATGCCTTCCTGCGGCGTCAGCACCGAGGTGACGAGCCCGTCGGCGCGCCAGATGTGGCGGGCGGCCGCGACCACGGCGGCCGGCGTGACGGCGGCGATGCGCTGCGGCCAGGCGTCGATGTCGGCCACGGTGCCGCCGACGCCGAGCGCGCCGCCATAGATGCGCGGACCGCTCTGCAGCGAATCCTGCGAGTAGATCGCGGCCGCCAGCAGCTGGTTCTGCGCCCGCTCGACCTCTTCGGCGGTGACGCCGTCGTCGAGCAGCTTGCCCAAAAGGCCGCCGACCGCGCTCTCGACGTCGACCATGGCCGTGCCCGACGCAGGATGAACGCCGAGATCGAACGAGGTGAGGCCAAGGCTCGATGGGCTGTAGGACGCCCAGGCCGACAGCGCCACCTTGGCGTTGACCACCAGGGCCTTCCACAGCCGGCTGGTCTCGCCGCCGCCCAGCAGGCGCGCCAGCACCTGCAGCGCGTAGGCGTATTGAGTCTCGCCCTTGTGGTAGGACGGCGCGAGGTAGTAGCGCGACCAGCGTGGTTCGGCGACGCGGGCATCGGCACGCGTCACCCGCTGCGGCAGGTCGGTGGCGCCCTCGCCCGGCCGGCGCCGCGGATCGACCTTGCGCTGGGGGATCGGCCCGTAGTGCTTCTCGGCGAGCTTGCGCACCTGGTCGGCCGTGGTGTCGCCGGCCACGATCAGGACCGCATTGTTGGGCATGTACCACTTGGCATAGAACGCCGCGAGATCGTGGACGTTGAGCTTCTTCACGTCGTCGACGTAGCCCGAGATCGGCATGCCGTAGGGCTTGTGGCGGCCGTAGAGCTGCTCCTGTACCGCCTCGCCGAGCAGCGCGGCCGGCGAGTTCTCGGTGCGCATGCGCCGCTCCTCGAGCACGACCTGGCGCTCGGGGATCAGCTCCTTCTCGGTGATGCGCAGGTTGGCCATGCGGTCGGCCTCCATGCGCATGACCATCTCCAGCCGGTCGGGGGCCACGGTCTGGTAGTAGCCGGTGGTGTCGAAGCTCGTATAGGCGTTGTCGCGCCCGCCGTTGCGGGAGACGATGCGCGAGAACTCGGTGGGTCCCACCGTGCCGGTGCCCTTGAACATCATGTGCTCGAGGAAATGGGCGATGCCGGTCTTGCCGTAGACCTCGTCGGCGCTGCCGACCTTGTAGACCACGAGCTGGTTGACGATCGGCGCGCGGCTCGACGACAGCACGACGACTTGCAGCCCGTTGGGCAAGGTGAAGACGTCGGACTTGCGGCGGTCGACCGAGAAAAGCTTGGCGCGCGCGATCGAGGGCGAGGCGAGAGCGCCGGCCGCAATCAGGCCACCGAGCAGGGCTCGGCGGCGCGAGATCGTTACCGGCCTCAGAAGATGCCTTCGAGCAGGCCGCGCTGGCGCCGCTTGATGGTCGGCGTCTGGCCCGAGGCCGGCTGGCCCGCGGCCTGGGCGTCGCGGATGCGCTGCTGCTCCTTGGTCGGGTCGATGACCACGCCGGAAGGCGGCGTGTCCTGCCAGAAGATCAGGCTGTCGATGAACGTCTTGTCGCTGTCGTTGATGGTCTTGGTGTCGGTGTTGACCCGGCTGCGGATGTTGGGGTCGACGTTGCCGCCGCCCGCCTTCTGCACCAGCGAGGCCTCGGCGCTGGTGCGGCCGGTGTTCTGGGCGGTGCCGGTCATGACCTGGTTGCGTTGCGGACGCGCCGCCAGCGCGGGCGACAGCGCCTCCTTGGCCTGGTCGGCCGGCGTCACTTCCTGCGGCCTGGGCTCACCGGGGCGCGGCGGCCGCAGCTCGGCATTGGGCGGCATGGTGAGCGGCGAGTGCGACACGATCTTGAATTCGTCGGGCGACACCTTCTTGGCGCCGCCGAGGTTCTCGAACATGCCGCAGCCGCCCAGCATGAGGGCACTGAGGGCAACAAGGCCTGTCGGTATCAGGATCGTCCGTCGCATCGTTCGTCCTTCGGGCTTTTGCTTTTGTCCACTGATCATGGCCGCATCAGGGCGCGCGTTGTCGTTCGCCGACGAGTGAATCGATGAGCATCAAGCCGACGCCGACAACGATCGCCGAATCGGCGATATTGAACGCCGGCCAGTGCCATTGGCCAATGTGGAAATCGGCGAAATCGAACACCGCTCCCCAACGGGCGCGGTCGATAACATTACCGATGGCGCCCCCCATGACAAGGCCGATGCCCCAGCCTGTGAAGGGCCGGTCGGTTCGTCGCAGCCACAGGAAGAGGCCGATGCACACCGCGATCGCCACGACCGACAGCACCCAGGGCGGCAGCGCCTGGTCGCCCATCAGGCCGAAGCTGACGCCGCGGTTCCACACGACCACCAGCCGGAAGAAGCCGTCGATCACCGGCACGATGGCGCTCTTGGCGTTCATCAGGTAGC
>JAKFVH010000278.1 GCA_021732285.1 Reyranella sp.
GCCTTCGCCAAGTCGATGGCGCGGCGATACATCGTCATCGCCGCCTCAGGCGTGTTGTAGCCGGCGTGCGACGTCAGCGTGACATTGGCGAGCTTGAGCAGCGGCTCGTTGGGGTCGATCGGCTCCTTGGCGAACACGTCGGTCGCATAGTGGCCGACATGGCCCGACTTCAGGAGCTCGATCAGCGCCGGCTCGTCGATGACGCCGGCGCGCGCTGTGTTGACGACGATGACGCCGGGCCTGGCCTTCTGCAGCTTCGCGCGGTCGATGAAGCCCTTCGTCTGGTCGTTCAGCCCCAGATGCAGGCTGACGATGTCCGACTGGCCGAGCAGCGTGTCGATGTCCACCATCGGCACCTTGGCATCCGAGCGCGGTGAGCGGTTCCAGGCGACGACCTTGAGGCCGATGCCGCTGGCGATGCGGGCCATCTCGCGGCCGATGCCGCCGAGACCCACCACGCCCAGCGTCTTGCCGCGCAGCTCCATGCCCTGCATCGGCCGCCAGCCGCCGCCCTGCATCAGGGCATGCATGGTGCCGATGTGGCGGGCCGCGGCGAACACCAGGCCCATGGCGTGCTCGGCCACCGTCGTGTCGCCGTAGCCCGAGATGGTCGAGACCTTTATGCCGACCTTCGCCGCCGCCGCGAGATCGACGAAGCTCGCCGCGCCTGTTCCCAAGAACACGATATGCTTCAGCCCCGCGCAGCGCTTCAGCGTCTCTTCGTTGAAGTAGGTCGCGTCGTTGATGACGGTATCGTAGCCCTCGATCAGCCTGGGAATGGCGTCGGCCGTCACCGGGCCCATGTTGACCGTGACCGGAATGTCGGACGAGCCGTGGACCCTCTTCCAGACGCTGTCGATGTCGGGTGTCGAATCGATGAACAAAGTCTTGGGCATCACTCACTCAATTCAGTTGTTCGATCACGCGGCCCAGCCGCTCGAGGGTGCGCACCGCCGCTTTCTGGTCCAGCCCCGGCCACTGCACGCGCACCAGGATATGGTCGGTGCCGGTGCGTTCGCCGTAGCGGCCGATTTGCTCCACCACCTCGTCCTGCGAGCCGATGATGAAGCGGTTGGCGGCGAACTTGTCGAAGTCGGTGCGGATGCGATCGCCGGGCACGAAGCCCGAGGCGCTGCCCCAGCTGGCATAGGCCTCGTACTTGAAGGACAGCGGCTCGCGCACCTCGTCCAGGGCCTTGCCGGTGCCGCCGCCGACGTGGCATTCGCGGATGATCGGGAACTCCTTCGCCGGCGGCAGGCCGGCCGCGGCGCGCGTCTCGCGGAACAGCGCGCCGAGCTTCTTCACCCCCTCCTCGCTCACCAGCGGCGAGGGCATCCAGGCGTCGGCGAGCTTGGCGGCACGCGCCACCGGCGCCTCCGAATCTCCCGCCATCCAGATCGGCGGGCCGCCGGGCTGCTTGGGCTTCAGGCTCGCCTGCACCTTGTTGAGCGTGTGGTAACGGCCGCAATGCTCGACGACGTCGTCGCGCCACAGCTTGCGGATCACCTCGACGCCCTCGACTAAGCGCGACACGCGCTGCTTCATGGGCACGCCGATGGAATCGAACTCCTCCGGGCGATAGCCCAGCCCCAGGCCGATGATGGCGTTGCCGTCGGTCAGCCAGTCGAGCGTTGCCGTCTCCTCGGCCACGATCACCGGATTGAGCAGCGGCAGGAGCAGCAGGCCCGGGCCCAGCCGCATGCCCTTGGCCTCCGCGGCCAGGCGCGACAACAGCGGCATGGCCTGGAACATCTGCACCGGGCTCGACAGGAAATGCTGGCCTACCATCACCGAGGCAAGCCCGCTGGCTCTCGCCACCCGGACCTGCTCGATCAGATTCATGAGTTCCGGACCGAGATCGGCGCCCTGCCGCCATTGCGTGTTCATGAAGAGACCGAGCTTCATCGCCTCTTTCCTCCCGTCGATAGTCTATCGGCGTCGCGCAACCAGTACATCCCGCCGCTTGATGACGCGGTCGACTCGATGCGCCAGGCGATCGTAGGGCGGCCGGTCGATGACCTCGAGATCGGCGACCTTGCCGACGAACGCCATCATCTCCTGCCGATCAAACCGGGTCGAATCCCACGAGAAGGCGATGGCCCCGCCGGACACCAGCAGGTCCGTCCAGCCGGGCAGGCAATCGGCGAGCAGGCCGTGCAGCGGGCCGCTGTGCTGGATGCCATAGGGCAGATCGGTGACGATCAGATGCGGCCGCCCGAATCCCGCCAGCAGCTCGCGGGTCCGTCCGGCATCGCCAAGGGCCAGCATGCAGCGGCGCACATCGTCCCGGCCGATCTGGAAGAGCCAGCGTCGCGCACCGACCTTGCGCAAGCGCTCTTCCTTGGTGCTAAGCGCGATGCGGTTCTCCCGGCAATACTGGGTGATGAAGCTCGCCGTGCTCTCGATGTCGGTGCGGTCGACATCGAGACCGGCGACGTCGGCGCCCAGCGACAGGGCCGTGAACAACGTGGTCCCGCCGCCGCACAGCGGATCGACGACATCGAGCGTCGACCAGTCGCTGCTGTGAAAGTCCGACGCGTACTTCGCCATGTTGCAAAGGAAGTGCGTGAAGGCTTCGTTGGTCTTACCTTTGTAACGCCGGGTCGCCGCCATGTCGGGTGAGATGAAGGCGGGATTCACCGCCAGTACTGGACGAAGCAACGGGCCACTGACGTCGGCGATAGAGTCGAAGGTCTCGAAGACGCCGCCCAGCATCGCCATGCCGGCCAGCAGTCGGGCCGTCTCGCTGGTGATCGGGTCCGGCAAGCTGAACTGCACATAGTCCTGACCGGCGATATTGCGCAGCGAGACATCCTGCAGCCTCGATCCAATCGGCGAGGCCAGCAACTCCGCCTCGGCGAGATCACGCGCCAAGTTCGAATACTGGGTGCTGCGCTGGGGAGCGAGTTGAGCGACGATTCGCGTCGTCGAGCTCATCGCGTCCACGACGCGGCGCGCTCGAGCAGCCGGCGCGCGCGGATGACGACCGGCAGGTCGATCATGCTGCCTTCGAAGGCCACGGCCCCTGCCCCCTCGGCGGCGGCGGCGTCGAAGGCTGCGATCAGCCGGCGGGCGCGGTCTAGTTCGGTGTCGGAAGCGCCGTACTCCTCGTTGATGATCGGCACGTGCGCGGGATGGATGCAGGATGCGGTGGTGAAGCCCAGCGCCCGGCCGCGCTTCAGGCCCGCTCGATAGGAGTCCAGGTCGTTGATGTTGGCGAGCTGGCCCATAGAGCCCATGGGCAGGATGCCGGCGGTGCGCGCCGCGGCGAGGCCATGCATGGCGAAGACATACATGCTGTCGGCCGAGGGGATGGCGCCGAGCTCGGTCGCCATGTCCTCGCCGCCCACCGACATGCCGGCCATGCGCGGCTCGGCGGCGATGGCATAGAGATGCGGCAGCGCCGCCGGCGATTCGATCAAGGCTAGGAAGCGCGTCTGGCCGATCGGCATGCCGAGGGCCGCTTCGCGATCCGTGACCAGCTCGGCGAGCAGCCGGACGTGCTCGGGGCCCATGACCTTGGGCAGCATCAGGGCCGCGACGCCCGGCATGACGGATGCCTCGATGTCGGCGACGGCGAGATCGATTGGCCGGTTGATGCGCACCACGACGTCGGCGCCCTTCTGCGAGACCCGCGGCACGGCGGCAGCCAGCGCGGCGCGGGCGTCCGCCTTGCGCGTCGGCAGGATCGAATCCTCGAGATCGAGAATGATGGCATCGGCGCCACGTTCATGCGCCTTCGCCAGGAAGCGCTCCGAGAGCACCGGCACGAACAGCAGCGATCGCCAGGAGGGGTTCGGCCGGGTCATTTCATGTTTCTCCAATCAACGCGTTGCGTCCTGCTTGCGCTTCAGGCCCCAGGCGGCCGCCACGTCGGCAGCGATGCGCCTGGCCATCAGGCGATAGCCCAGGCTCTCGCCGAATGGCGAGCGCAAAAGATGGGAGCCGTCGGCATAGACGGTTTCCTTGACGTCGACGAACAGGTCGCCGAGGTCGAAGACGGCCAGGCCCATGTCCCGTTGGCACATCACCCCGTCGACCATGCGCCGATAGAGTTTTAGATGCGAGAGGTCGCCCGCGGCGGCCTGCTCCTCGGCCGTCAGCGTCTTGCCGTAGGCCGGCACGGGCTGGAAGAAATAGGCCGTCTTGATGTCGTAGTCGCGCGCCAGGGCCTCCATGGCGCGGTTGTATTTCTCCAACAGCTCGAGCTGGAGGCCGAAGACGCGCTCGCCGTCGCCCGCGATGTCGGCCGGCAGCGCGAACAGGTTTTCGAGCGTCGTGCGTTTGCGCGACTTCAAGCCGTTCTGGCCCTTGGCCAGCGCTTCCTGGGCGCGGAACACGAGATACGCCGCATGCGATCGCCCGAGCATGGGATCGCTCGCCACGCCGCCGGCGAGCCGGCCCACCACCCAGCCGATGGCGGCGTCGCCGAAATTGTCGTCGGCGACCAGCGGATTGACCGCTTGGAAGTTGTTGATCGGGTATTCCAGGCGCTCGCGCTCCCAGGGCCGGAACAGGTAGTAGTCGTTCATGCCGCCCAAGGTGATCACCGCGTCGAGCGCCTGGGCGTTCAGGGCGAACAGGATGAAGGGCTGCGGCTGCTTCCAGGCGCCGTCGCCGCCGTTCAGCACCCAGAACGGCTGGCCGTTCGGGCTCTCGTATTCGTTGTTCAGCTCCTCCTCGAGGTAGCGCGGCGCGGGCCACGGATCGAGCTGGGCGAGCTGGGCCGCGACCGAGCCGCCGGTCAGCAGGATGGTGTAACGGTCGGGCCGCTTCAGCAGCGGGTAGTTGTCGTTGAACAGGCCGACATTGTTGATGTTCTTCAGCCCGCACGGCTGATTGGCGTGATGGACGAAGCCGACATATGGATGGGGATAGAGGGTATCGACGTAGCGGCAATGCGTGCCGCGCGTCAGGTCGCGCACATAGGTGTTCTGGGTGCGCTCGAACAGCTCGGCGGCCGGCGTATAGCGGCCGTCCTCGGCCATCATCCAGAGGATCGCCAGGCCCTCGACGGCCGCCAGCGCCAGCGCAATGCCGATCACGGCCGAAATGACGCCGAAGAGGCGGCGTTTGATCCTGTCTTTCATCTGCGCGCGTCTAGGACTGCCTACCACACACGCCCGCGTCCCCGGGTCGAACTCGATTTCTAGCCTAAATCAAACCAACGATGCACGCCCCTAACGCGCCCCGGCGAGGCCGCCGGGCCGGCTTTCCACGAATGGCGGCTTGTCCGGTTTGTCGGCCAGGCACTCCTGGGCGAAGGTCGCGTAGCTGTCGGCGTTGGCCAGGCGCTCCGCGGCCTTCAGCGGGGCGATGAACGGCTCGTTGAACCAGCCGCGGCCGAAATCGTGGATCTCCTGGCCGTTGGCGCGGCCCACGAAGTGCGACAGCTCGTGCAGGATGATGAAGGCGGCGAAATCGGGCGTGACCCGCGAGGCGAAGAAGCCCAGCCCGAGGTGAATGCGGTCGAGCCGGCGGTGCGTCGCAGGGTCTTTCTGGCCTTCCTGGAAGAAGCCGTTGCGCCGAGTGAGCGCGATCTTGGGATTGTTCTTGTCGAGGTCGAATTCGTCGAGCGCGGTGAGGTTGAACAGCTCGGGATTCATGATCACGGCATTGAAGCGGAGGTAGGTGCTGAACAGTTCGATGCGCGTCGTGCTCTGCTCGAAGGCCTTGAGGTCGTTGAGCCGGAAGTGCCGGTTGAGCCGATCGGCCGCCGTTGCTGCAGGGCCGGTCGCGGCGGGACCGCTGGCGATGACCGCCTGCAGGTTCTGCATTGCCGCCGCGATCGCCCGCGCCACGATCGGCAGCGCAAGCCGGACCTTGGCCTTCAAGTCCTCGTCGGACACGGGCTCGAGGATCTCGTTCAGCTTGAGGATGGTCTTCTTGTTGGGCTCGATCACGCCGTCGAAGATCTTCAGCTGCACCTGCTGGAAGCGGACGATGGCTGCATTGGTCTTGGGTCCGCAGATCCCGTCCACCGCAAGGAACGGCATGGGCCCGCCGGCGGCGTTGGCGACCGTCACGCGGTTCAACGCGTCCTGGATGGTGCGCACGTCGTCCGGTTTGTTGCGCGCCAGCGGTCCGCGCCCGACGGGCTGGTTGATGGCGATCGGTCCGGAGCCCGCCGATGAAACACCGGGCAGGAGCTGACAAGAGCCCGAGGCGGGCATCACCAACCACAGCATCGGACAACCTCCCGTTGAAGAGAGCCGCACCGGCAAATATTTCGCACCGATTGAACGTAGAACACTCGAGAGCTCGGCTGCTGGAATATTGCCCAGCCTGTTGCTTTATGGCCACACCACGTCGAAGTCACGGCCGGTGTGCGGCAAAACTGCAGCCAAATCCTCTCGCCCCGTGTAAAATGTCAGGGAAATGCATAACGAGGAGGTACACGGATGAAGAAGGCTTTGCTCGTTGCAGGCGCCCTGGTTGCCCTACCCTCGATGGGTCACGCACAGGAATTCGCACCATTACCTGGTTTCTATATTGGCGCCGGCGTCGGCGCCGCCTGGTACCTCAGCAGCACGACGTCGGTCGGCGGATCGTTCAGCAGCACGACAGGTTTGTTGGCCGACATCGTCGCCGGCTATGACTTCGTCGGCCCGCGCGTCGAACTCGAAGTCGGCTTTGGCTTCATCCCCTTCACAGCCAATCTTGCCGGAACTGCCGCGGCATCGAATTTCAGCGGCAATGCCCACCAGCTGCAGATCATGGGCAAGGTCCTCTACGATTTCATTCCAGCGTCGACCATCACTCCCTACATCGGCGCCGGCGCGGGCGTCGCGTTCGTCGACGGCAACAGATTCCTCCAGAATACGCTGTTCGCCTACGAGGGCATCCTCGGCGTGGGCTACAACATCGACAGCCAGTGGCGCGTCGCCCTCGAAGGCCGCTACGTCGGCACCACCAATGCCAACGTCGTCATCAACGGTGTCAACGTCGGGGTGAACAACTCCAACGTCGTGGCGATGGTCTACGGCCAGTACAAGTTCGCGCCGCCCGTCTCGGCACCGCCGCCGGCGCCGCCGCCTGCGACGCCGCCCTCCTTCATGGTGTTCTTCGACTGGGACAGCTCGGCTCTGTCGGAGGCCTCGCTGAACGTCGTCAGGCAAGCCGCCGGCGCCTACAAGAGCAAGGGCAGCGCCCGCATCCGCGCGACCGGCCACACCGATACGTCGGGGCCTGAGGCCTACAATATGGCGCTGTCGCTGCGGCGTGCGAACGCGGTCAAGAATGCGCTGGTTCGCGAAGGCGTGCCGGCCGCCGCCATCACCGTGATCGGCCGCGGCGAGCAGGGCTTGCTGGTCAAGACCGCCGATGGCGTGCGCGAGCCGCAGAACCGGCGCGTCGAGATCGTGATCGAATAAGCGATGATTCGGGACTGAGCGACAGGTCTGGTTGCTCAGTCCCTGACCTTGACGGCGTCGGCGACAAACTCGGCCTCGCTCGTCGGTATGGGCGTGGCGGATTCGCGGCAGAACGCGGCGCCCAGGATCCAGTTCAGCTGGCTCGCTGTGCCCGAGCCGTTGCGCACGAAGCCGATGCACTGACGCTGGGCCTTCTGGAACGTCACGTAGTGATCGCCGGCTCTGCTGCCGGTCAAAGCCCAGCCACCGGCACCTGTCGTGACGTTCTTGAGCGCATCCGCCGTTCGCAGCCAATCGACCGCGCCTGAATTCGCGACGGGACTGAGGCCGCCGACGCCATGCGCCGCGACCAGCCGGTACAAGCCGATGGCAAATTCGCTTTTCGAATCGGTGTAGGTGAGGCGCCAGCTCTGCACGTTGCCGATGCGGAACGTGCGGACATTCGACGTCCAGCAGCGGTTGAACGGCACGCCGTAAACCGGTGCGGTGGCGCAGGGTATTTCATTGTTGAAGTTCCAGGAGTCCTGGGCGAGGGCCGTTGTGACGGTGCCGCCAGCGACCAAGGCTGCCAGCGACATCAGCAACGACTTGAGCCCGCCACCAAGTTGTTTCCGCCTCAAGTGAGCAAGCTCCCAATCCGCGCCAACAGCGAGAAAACAATCACACAGTTTCTCGGCTTCAGCAATCTCGCTCGGGTGATCAACGCGTGGGGGTCAGGCCCCACGGGCAGGAGGTGGCGCCGGGAAAGTCCATGCGACGGCCCGACGAATCCTGGCACGACACGCCGCCGCCGTAAGTGCTCGCCCGCGGAGTTGCAGGAGTCGGAGCGGGAGTCGGCGCGGTTGCAGCGCGCGCCTTCGCCGCTGCGTCGGCCTTCTTGAGATCGTCGTCGTACTTGGCGAGCGCCGGCGCGGCCTCGCTCAGCAAGGCCTGCTGCTGCGCCGCGGTCAGGAAGCCGGTTGTCGGCTGATTGCGGGCCTTCTGCCAGGCCGTGATCATGTCGCGCGAGCGCGGCCCGAAGACTCCGTCGAAGCCCTGCGTGTCGAAGCCGAGCGACGTCAACGCCACCTGCAGCCGTTGACGGTCGACCAGCGACAGCTTCAGCGCCGTCTCGGCGGTCTCCGCTGCCTTCTGGGCCGCCGCGTCGGCATCGGCCTTCTGCTTGGCTTCAGCGTCCGCCTTCTGCTTGGCCTCGGCGTCCGCCTTCTTCTTGGCTTCCGCGTCGGCTTTCTGTTTGGCCTCGGCTTCCGCCTTCTGCTTGGCTTCGGCATCGGCCTTCTGCTTGGCCTCGGCGTCCGCCTTCTGCCTGGCTTCGGCATCGGCCTTCCGCTTGGCCTCGGCCTCCGCTTTCTGCCTGGCGTCCGCATCGGCCTTCTGCCTGGCGTCGGCTTCCGCCTTCTGCCTGGCGTCAGCCTCGGCCTTCTGCCTGGCGTCCGCTTCCGCCTTCTGCTTGGCTTCGGCCTCTGCTTTTTGCTTGGCTTCAGCGTCGGCTCTCTGCTTGGCCTCGGCGTCCGCCTTCTGTTTGGCTTCCGCGTCGGCCCGTCGCTTGGCCTCGGCATCCGCCCTTTGCCTGGCTTCGGCGTCGGCCTTCTGCCGGGCCTCGGCGTCCGCCTTCTGCTTGGCCTCAGCCTCGGCCCGCTGCCTGGCTTCCGCTTCGGCCTTCTGCCTGGCCTCGGCTTCCGCCCGTTGCCTGGCGTCGGCTTCGGCCTTTTGCCGGGCTTCCGCCTCGGCCTCGGCCTTTTGCTTCGCCTCGGCCTCCGCCCTCTGTTGGGCCTCCGCCTCGGCCTTCCGTTTGGCCTCGGCCTCCGCCTTGGCCGCGTCGCTGACGCCGTCCTGCACGGCCGGAGGCGGCGCAGGCCTCGGTGGGAAGATCAGGTATCCGCCAGCCACGCCGACGAGAATTGCCGCCGCCGCCCCACCATAGAGCGTGACGCGATTCATCCCGGTGAATGACGCTTTGAACGACGCGAACGACCCGGCAGACGCCGACCTGAGCCCGCCGGCCAAGGACGCTGCCGCAGAAGCGGCGGCAGCCACCACCGCCGGCGGCTGCCTGTTCTTCGGCGGCGGCGGCACTTGCCGCGACACAGTCGGAGGCGCGGCCTTCGACTTCGGGCGAGGCTTCGGCCGCTCGAAGACCGTCTCGTCGCTGACCGGCTCGCCGCTCACCCCCGACAGAACGTCGCGCCATTCCGCAATCGATTGCGGGCGATCCTTGGCCCGCACCGTCAGGCCGACATCGATGCCCTGGAGAATGCCGGGCGGATAGCCTTCGGGAGAAATCTTGGCCAGCGGCTCGTAGGCATCGTTGAGCGCGCGTTCCAGCGAGCTCGGCGGCGCCTTGCCGGTGATCGCATGATAGAGCGTCGCCGACAGGCCGTAGATGTCGGTCCACGGTCCCTGCTTGTCCGACGTCAGCTGCTCGGCCGCGGCATAGCGCGGCGTGAAGATCGCCGTCATCGCCGCCGTGCGATCGGCCATCGACGAGCGCGACGCGCCGAAATCGATCAGCGTCGGATTGTTGTTGGCATCGAGGATGACGTTGGCGGGCTTGACGTCGCGATGCAGGAAGCCGGTCTTGTGGACCGCATCGAGTCCGTCGAGCAACCGGTCGAGCATGCGCTGGGTGATCGCGGGCGAAAGCTTGCCGTCGCGCTTCAGGCGCTGCTCGAGCGTGTCGCCGCGCGCCAGGCCCATGATCATGTAGGCCGTGCCGTTGGCCTCCAGGAAGTCGTAGACGCGGACGACCGCCGGAGCGCCCTCGAGCGTCGCCAGGATGCGCGCCTCCTCGAGGAAGCGCTCGCGTCCCCAGATGAAGTCCTCGGCGAACTGGGTCGACCGCGGCACGACCGTCGAGCCGTTCTCGCGCAGCGCCAGGGTCGTCGGCAGGTACTCCTTCACAGCGACTTCGCGGCCGAGCGTCGTATCCTTGGCGTAGTAGGTGATGCCGAAGCCGCCGTGGCCCAGGACCGACAGCAGCTCATAGTTACGCAGCCGTGTCCCGGCTGGTAACGTTCCTCGCATTTCGTTCGGCTTGGCGTCTGCCTTGGTCCCGGCCGCCATACTTCTCTGCCCTCGGGCATTCGAGCTTTGCGAAGAGCAATTCTAGCGCATGTTGTGATTTCTCAAAGCGTCAAGATTGAGGTCGTCCATCGCGCTCGCGTGTGGGGAATCTCACGTACACATCACCACTTGGACGTTATGACAGCGCCACTACGCAAATCCTGCCGGCCCCTCTCGAAAGCCCTGAATCCTCTTGTCGAACAGGCGGATGTTGCACGATAGTTGCGATGGTTCAGTGCGCCGCCGGTCCGACGGAATGACGTCCCAGGGGGATGACAAACAGTGCGCCCAATAGAGCTGAAACCGCTGATCGGACGCCTGAACGACGTGTGCCGCCGCGCACTCGAGGCAGCTGCCGGCGCGACCGCCCTGCGCACTCACTACAACGTCGAGATCGAACATTTCCTGGTCGGGCTGCTCGATCGCACCGACAGCGATCTCGCCGCGATCCTGCGGCGCTGGGAGATCGACCCCGCCCGCCTGCTGGCCGACCTCACCCGATCGCTCGACCGGATGAAGACCGGCAACGCCCGCGCGCCCGCGCTTTCGCCCGACATCGTCGACATGGTGAAGCAGGGCTGGCTGCTGGCCTCGGTGGAGCAAGGCGCGAGCCGCGTACGTTCAGGCCATCTCATCTGGGCCTTGCTGGCCGACGACATGCTGGCGCGCCGCGCCATCGGATCGTCGGGCCTTCTCGCCGCCATCCAGCCCGACACGCTCAAGGCCGACTATTTAACGATTTGCGCCAACACCGCCGAGACGGCGCAGGCCACGACGCAGGCCGCCGGCTCGGAGGCCGCAGGCACCGGTTCGGGTGAATCCCGGCCGGGCGGCTCGGGGGCTCTCGACCAATTCACGATCGACCTCACGGGGCAGGCCAAGGCTGGCAAGATCGACCCGATCCTCGGCCGCGACTTCGAGATCCGTCAGATGGTCGATATCCTGACGCGCCGTCGCCAGAACAATCCGATCCTCACCGGCGAAGCGGGTGTCGGCAAAACCGCCGTCGTCGAGGGCCTCGCCTTGCGCATAGCGTCCGGCGACGTGCCACCGGCGCTGCGCAACGTGACTTTGCGCACGCTCGATCTTGGCCTGCTGCAGGCCGGCGCGGGCGTGAAGGGCGAATTCGAGAACCGCCTGAAATCGGTGATCGAGGAGACCAAATCGAGCCCCAAGCCCATCATCCTTTTCATCGACGAGGCGCATACGCTGATCGGCGCCGGCGGCCAGGCCGGCCAGAACGATGCGGCCAATCTCCTGAAGCCGGCACTGGCGCGCGGCGAGTTGCGCACGATCGCGGCGACCACCTGGGCCGAATACAAGAAGTACTTCGAGAAGGATGCCGCCCTCACCCGCCGCTTCCAGCCCGTGAAGGTCGAGGAACCGAGCGAGAAGATGGCCGTCGCCATGATCCGCGGCCTCGTCTCGACGCTGGAGCTGCATCACAAGGTTCGCATCCTCGACGAGGCGGTGAGCGACGCCGTGCGCCTGTCGGCGCGCTACATCCCGGCCCGCCAATTGCCCGACAAGGCCGTCAGCCTGATCGATACCGCCTGCGCGCGTGTGGCGATGAGCCAGAACGCCATACCGGCGCCGATCGACGACTGTCAGCGCCGCCTCGGCCTGATCGACACCGAGCTGAAGATCATCGAGCGCGAGACCGCAGCGGGCGCCGACCATACCGCCCGGCGCGACGAGTTGACGACCGAGCAGCAGCGCATCACCGACGAGCTGGCCAAGCTGAACGAGCGCTGGGAAGCCGAGCGCGAACTCGTCACCAAGATCGATGCGGTACGCGCCAAGATCGACGCCGCGACGGCGACCACGAGCAACGCCGGAGATGGCGCTGCCAAAAGCGATGGTCAGGCCGAGCGCGCCGAGCTGACGGACCTGTCGGCGCGGCTGCGCACGCTGCAAGGCGAACAGCCGCTGATCTTCCCTGTGGTCGACGGCCAGGCGATTGCCGCGATCGTCGAAGCGTGGACCGGCATTCCAGCCCGTCGCATGCAGACCGACGAGATCCGCACCGTGCTCAATCTGCGCGAAGCCATGGAGCGTCGGGTCGTCGGCCAGACCCATGCCCTGGAAGCCGTTGCGCAGGCCATCCGCACCAGCCGGGCCGGCTTGACTGATCCAAGGCGGCCGATCGGCGTCTTCCTGTTCGTCGGCACGTCGGGCGTCGGCAAGACGGAGACCGCCCTCACCCTCGCGCAGCTTCTCTATGGCGGAGAACAAAACGCCACCACCATCAACATGGCGGAGTTCAAGGAAGAGCACAAAGTCAGCCTGCTGATGGGCAGCCCACCGGGCTACGTCGGCTATGGCGAGGGCGGCGTGCTGACCGAAGCCGTCCGTCGCCGTCCCTACAGCGTCGTGCTTCTCGACGAGATGGAGAAGGCCCATTCCGGCGTTCAGGACGTGTTCTACTCCGTCTTCGACAAAGGCAACATGAAGGACGGCGAAGGGCGCGACATCGATTTCAAGAACACTGTCATCATCATGACCAGCAACGCTGGTACGGATCTGATCAACAAGCTGTTCGCCGATCCCGAAACGGCGCCGGACGCCGCGGGACTTGCCGACGCGCTGCGGCCGGAGCTGGCCAAGTTCTTCAAGCCGGCGTTCCTCGGGCGCGTGACCCTGGTGCCATATTTCCCGCTGCCAACCGCAATTATTCGCCAGATCGTGACCATGCAACTCGAACGCATCCGCAGCCGCGTGCGCGACAGCTATCGCGCGACGTTCGATTGGACGCCGGAGTTGGTGGACGCCGTCGCGGCGCGCTGCACGGAAAGCAGCTCGGGCGCGCGCAACGTCGAGAACATCCTGACGCGTACGCTTCTTCCCGAGTTGTCGGCAGAGGTGCTGGCTCGACTGGCGGATGGTCAGTCGATCCAAAGCGTAAAAGCCAGCCTCAACGCAGACGGGTTGTTTTTCTTTGCCATCAACTAACCGCAAAGGTGTTGATAATCCCCAATGGCTTTCTCCAACGGAGGTCGACAGTGCCAATCTACATGAAGTTCGGCGGCATCGATGGTGACGTTACCACCGATGGGTACAAGAACTGGATCGAGTTGAACTCATTCCAGTATGGAGTTGGCCGAGCCGTCAGCAGCGGCGCCGGCGGTAACACGCGCGAGAGTTCCGCGCCCAACGTCAGCGAGATCGTCGTCACCAAGCATTTCGACAAGGCGTCGGCGAAGCTCTACCAGGACTCGGTGGCGGGAACGTTCGACACCAAGGTCGAGATCAAGATGAACACGACCACCAAGAACAAGACCGAAACGTTCCTCACCTTCGAACTGTCGGATTGCGGCGTCAGCAGCTACTCGCTCAGTTCGGGCGGCGACAATCCGATGGAGAGCCTGTCGCTGAATTTCATCAAGGTCATGGTCACGCCCACGCCGCTCGACAAGTCGGGCCAGATCAAGAAGGGCGACGTCGTCTCCTACGATCTGCTGGCGATGAAGGCGAGCTGACCAACCAGCCACGTCCTGGAAATCGAGACGAGCCGGTGCCTTTCTGGCACCGGCGATCGGGCTCCGGTACCGCCTACTGCTGAGGTTCGGTGGAAGGTGGCTTGATGCCGGCGCTCGTCAGCAGCGCCTGACGCGCTGTCTCGTCGGAAACGAGTTCCGCGACGAGCTCCGGCCAACCGAGCCGCGCACGTCGCACCGCTTCATCCAGCGTAAATCCGATCGGCGAGCTCGGCTCGTTGCGCTTGAACCAGGCGGCAATCTCCGACAGCTGGCGCAGTGCTTGCTCGCGCCCGGTGATGGCGCCTGGCATCGCTACGACAGCGGCGCCATCGCCTGCAGTTGCAGTCGCGCTCGTCATCTCGGCTGCTCCATCTGTGACGTCAGGCGGTGCAAACCGCCGACACGTTTCCTCCACGAACTGCAGCAACTCGCGCACGCGATTGGCTGCGGGGCTCGCATCGCCTGCCTTCTCGTCGAACGCACGCTCCATGTCCTTCCACGAAGCAAGCGTCTTGGTGATGAGATCGCGTTGCGCCGACCAGTGCGTGGCGCCCGCCACGCGCGCTTCCTTCTCCACTTCTTCGAACGGCAGCACGCCGGAGTCGATGCGCTGGGCGCGTCGCGCCGGATCGGTGATGCCGCTGAGCTCGACTGCCGCCTGGTATTGCCAGAGGCTGAAAGGCGTACCATCCGGTCGTCGAAACAGCGCCACCTTCCTGAGCGGCTGCATCAATGTTCCGTCGGCACCCTGGCCGGAAAGCCCGGCCACGGACGCCACGCGACCCTCCATGTCGCCCTCTTCCGGCATTGGATACAGGCCGTCCCAATGCCGGTCGACCAGCCCGCCAATGACCGCAGCGCCCGCCATCAGGCCGCGCAAGCCGGCCATCCGCACCAACGCTTCTGTCAGCCACGTCGCAACTTCCAGATCCTTGGAGGCCGACTTCAACGCGCCAATTGCCATCGTCGCGACCGGACGCCAGAGCGCCGGCACCCCTTCGTCGCCGCCCCCGGTGTCGGCCTGCCGCTCGGCATCGCGCGCCTGGGCGCGGGCGTCGCGGAGGCGAAAGTAGATGGAGGTCGGCGCGAAGTCCTGTCGAAGGTCGACGCCGGTCGGCTGCTCGCCGGCAAGGGGTGCCAGGATCGCCTCGAAGTCGGCCGTCTCAAGTTCCGGGATCATGGTGAAGTCACCTGCGGGACTGGTCGGCTATGATACAAGCCACGCCGCCATGTTGAAGGGCCAAACGTTTCGGGAACGTGCTTTTCGCCACGTTCGAGAACGCCTGGGCTGCTTATGCTGCCACCGAAACGAACGGCAAACCCAGCGGTCGATTGGATATTCCAGCGGCCTTTCAAGCCGCGGTTGCAGTGCGGCCCCATGGACGGCTCCACCCGTCCGGAGTACTCTATTAGTAGGAGGGTTTCTGCGATGAGCTCCAGTATACACGACAAGCTGAATCGTGTGCGCAAACCCCGAGTGCACATTACCTACGACGTCGAAACCGAAGGCGCTCAGATCCAACGAGAGCTCCCGTTCGTCGTCGGCATCATGGGCGATTTCTCCGGTGACCCGACGGCGCCGCTGAAGCCTCTGGCGGATCGCAAGTTCACGCAAATCGACCGCGACAACTTCAACGACGTGATGGCCAACATGGCGCCTGGCCTCAAGCTCAAGGTCGACAACAAGCTTGCCGACGACGGCACGCAAATGGCCGTCGACCTCAAGTTCGGCTCGATGGACGACTTCGACCCCGTGCAGGTCGTCAAGCAGGTCCCCGCCCTTGCCGCGCTGCTCGAGACCCGCGAGAAGCTGCGCGATCTCATGAGCAAGGCCGACCGCTCGCAGGAGCTCGAGAATCTGCTCGAGCAGGTCCTGCGCTCGGAGAAGGATCTCAAATCGCTGTCCGGCGAACTCGGCATCAAGAAGTCGGAGGAATAGCAAATGGCCGACGCAAAGAGCGCGCCCGAGTCCGCTGCCGCCACGACCACCGAGGCGGCGCCCGGCTTGCTTGATCAGATCATCACCAACACCAAGCAGACCGAACCGGACCGCGCACAGGACCTGGTCAAGACGCTCGTCGAGCAGGCGCTCGCCGGAACCGTCACCTTCGATCGCAACCTCACGCGCACGTTCGACAAGGCCGTCAAGGCGATCGACGTCAAGATGTCGGCGCAGCTCAATGCGATCATGCACGATCCGAAGTTCCTCAAGCTGGAAGGCAGCTGGCGCGGGTTGCACTACCTGGTGCAGAACTCCGAGACCGGCACCTCGCTCAAGCTGCGCGTGCTCAACCAGACCAAGCGCGAGCTGGGTCGCGACCTCAGCCGGGCGATCGAGTTCGATCAGAGCCAGCTGTTCAAGAAGATCTACGAGAACGAGTTCGGCACGCCGGGCGGCGAGCCTTACGGCGCCCTGATCGGCGACTACGAATGGACAAACCATCCGGACGACCTAGAGACGTTGCGGCTGGTCTCCAACATCGCCGCCGGCGCCTTCGCGCCGTTCATCTCCGCGGCCGGGGCCGGCATGTTCGGCTTCGACTCGTGGACTGAACTCTCCAAGCCGCGCGATCTCGCCAAGATCTTCGACACCGTCGAGTTCGCCAAGTGGCGGGCCTTCCGCGACAGCGAGGATTCGCGTTTCGTGAACCTCGTCATGCCGCGCGTGATCGCCCGCCTGCCCTACGGCAAGAACACCAAGCCGCTCGACGAATTCGACTACGAGGAAGCGCCGATCGACGGTCGCGGCAAGGCCCTGGCGATGGGTCACGAGGACTATTGCTGGTCCAACGCGGCCTACGTCATGGGCGCACGCCTGACCGACGCTTTCTCAAAGACCGGCTTCTGCACGGCCATCCGCGGCGCCGAGGGCGGCGGCAAGGTGGAGAACCTGCCGACCCACGTCTTCACGTCGGACGACGGCGACCTCGACGCCAAGTGCCCGACCGAGATCGGCATCACCGACCGGCGCGAGCTGGAGCTGTCGAACCAGGGCTTCCTGCCGCTTTGTCACTACAAGAACACGGACTACGCGGTGTTCTTCGGCGGCCAGACCGCGCAGCGGCCCAAGAAGTACGATCGGCCGGAAGCGACAGCCAATGCCGCCATTTCCGCCCGGCTTCCCTACATTATGGCGACCAGCCGCTTCGCCCATTACCTGAAGGTCATGGGACGCGACAAGATCGGCAGCTTCATGGAAGCCAGCAACGTCGAGACTTGGCTCAATCGCTGGATCCAGAACTACGTCAACCCCAACGTCGACGCCGGCCAGGACATGAAGGCACGCTTCCCGTTGCGGGAAGCGCGGGTCGAGGTGAAGGAGATTCCGGGCAAGCCTGGGTCGTACAACGCCATCGCCTATCTGCGGCCCTGGCTGCAGATGGAGGAGCTGACCACGAGCTTGCGCATGGTCGCGAGCATTCCCCAGAAGGCCTGACCGCCCGAACCTCTTTGACCTGGCACCCGCCGCCATGATGGGCGGGACCGGACACCATGGGCGAGGAAGCAACCATTGCAGCCCCCACGGAGGAGGCGTCTCGACAGCGGCCGCCCCTGCGCGAGTCGGTGCTGGCGGGCCGCTTCTTCGGCGAACGGCACGGCGAGGCGGCCGGCGAGCTCGCGGCGTTCCTCCACGGCAAGCTGAGTTGCAGTGAGGCGCTGGAGGCGTGGTTCGGCGAGGCCCTGACCGGCCTCCTGGCCGCGGGCGGCGACCGGCTGCGCGCGGCACTCGACCGCGACATCGCCGACATCGACGCCATCCTGGGCGATCAGCTCGACGTGGTGCTGCACGATCCACGGTTCCTGGCGTTGGAAGGACGCTGGCGTGGACTGGCCTGGTTGATCTCCGGCATCGAGCCCGGCCGGCGGGTCAAGGTGCGGCTGCTGCCGATTTCCTGGGCCGAGCTCTGCCGCGATCTCGAGCGGGCGCTGGAGTTCGACCAGAGCCTGACGTTCCGCCGGATCTACGAGGAAGAATTCGGCATGCCCGGCGGCGAGCCGTACGGCCTGATGGTGATCGATCACGCTGTCCGCCATCGCGCCGGCGCGAACGCGCGCACCGACGACGTGAGCGGTCTGGCGCAGCTGTCCGCCGTCGCCGCAGCCGCCTTCATGCCGACCGTGCTGTCGCTCGATCCGACGGTGCTGGAAGTCGACACCTTCTCCGACCTCGAAGGCGTGCGCGACGTCACCGCCCCGCTGCGCGGCCCCAACCACCTGCGCTGGCGAAGCCTTTCGGGACGCGCCGACATGCGCTTCGTGGCGGTCACGCTGCCGCGCCTGCTGGCGCGTCGTCCCTGGACAGACGATCCCGGCCGCCTCGACGGCTTCCGCTACAGCGAGCACGCGCCGACGGCGGAGATGCGGGTATGGATGAGCGCCGGATACGCCTTCGCCGCCTGTGCCGTGCGCGCCTTCCTCGACAACAACTGGCCGGCCGACGTGCGCGGCGTGGAGATCGACCGGGTCGGCGGCGGGCTTGTCGACAATCTCGCCGCCGAGCCGTTCGCGAGCGGCCCGGCCTACGACTGGCCGCGCAAGTCGATCGAATACCAGTTCAGCTTCCGGCAGGAGCAGGCGCTGGTCGAGGTCGGACTGCTGCCGATCGGCGTCCTGCCGTTCGGACCGGAACTGGTGTTCGGCGCCTCGCGCAGCATGCAGGCGCCGGCGAACTATTCCGGCGCCACCGCTGCCGTGGCCGAGGCGAACGCCCGCCTTTCCGCCCAGATCAACTCGATGCTGTGCGCGGCACGGTTCGCCCACCTCCTCAAGGTGATGGGCAGGGACATGGTGGGCGCCTTCCGCACTGCTGACGAGATCGAGCGGCAGCTCAACGCCTGGCTCCAGGGCTACGTCAACACCAACATCAACAGCACGGCCGAATCGCGGGCGCGCTTTCCCCTGCTCGAGGGCAACGTGCAGGTGCGCGAGCGCCTCGAGAAGCCGGGGGTGTTCGGCTGCACGATCCATCTCCGCCCGCACTACCAGCTCGACGATATCGCTACCGCATTCCACCTCGTTACCGAACTCGCGGCCCCCAGCGTCTGACGACGCGGCCGGACAGGAGGATCGATGTCGCTTTCTCCCACAGGAACTGTCGATCCGGGCGAAGCCGGCCGTCTGTTCCGCGAAGGCAATCTTGCCGGCGCGCTGACGGCCGCCAACGCCGCGGTGCGCCGGGCGCCGACCGATATCGGCGCCCGCGTCCTGCTGGCCGAGCTTTTAGCCTTCTCGGGCAACATCGACCGCGCCGATGTCGTCCTCGACGCCTGCGGCGACCTCGACCCGTCGGCCGCCATCGTCGTCGCCGAGTTCCGCCAGCTGCTGCGAGGCGAGTTGGCGAGACGACAGCTGTTCAGCGAAGGCCGGGTGCCGGAGTTTCTAGGCGAACCCACCGCTGCCCAGAGGTCATCGCTGGCCGCTATCGTCGCCCTGCGTAACGGCGATGTGTCCGAAGCCGCCAGGCTCGCCGCCGAGGCCGAGGAATCGCGCCCCCACCCAACCGGCACGGCAGGCGGCACCGCCTTCGACGACATGCGCAACGCAGACGACCTGCTGGCCTCCTGTTTCGAGGTCATCACCACGACCGGCAAGTATTTCTGGATCCCGCCGGAACGCGTGCTGCTCCTGGAATTCCATGCCGCCAAGCGGCCGCGCGATCTCTTCTGGCGCCGTGCCACCATGCAGGTTGCCGACGGTCCCGACGGCGACGTGTACCTGCCCGTGATCTACCCGCCGACGACGAGCGCGGCCGCAGACGCAATGACCGATGCGCTGCGGCTCGGCCGTGCCACCGACTGGCACCAGGCCGGCGACAGCGGGCCAACCCTGGGCCTCGGCGCCGTGACCATCCTGGTCGGCGAGGAAGCGCTGACTTGGCTCGAAATGGGCAAGGTCGACTTTCAGGTGGCGTCGTGAACGACAGCCGAAATCGACCGACGTCCGAAGATAGGGGCGGAACGCGCGGCAGACGGGTCCAGCTTCCGCTCCTTGACCGGCTGGTCGATGCCGATCCTTCCCAGCGCTCCGACACGCCGCTGTCTGCGAGCGCCGCGATGGACGCGATACGCCTCAGCATCTGCAACGACCTCGAGGAACTGCTCAACACCCGCCGGCGCTGGCGCTCGTGGGATCCGCATCTCGCCGAGCTTGATCGCTCGCTGGCCGGATTCGGGTTGCCCGACTTCGCCTCCGGTGCCTTCCACGATCCGCGGCGCCGCGAAGAGCTGCGCTTGCTCGTCGAGGCCTGCATTCGCCGCTTCGAGCCGCGCATCGTCGGCCTCAAAGTCACTTTGCTCGAGGCAACTGACAAAGTGAGTGGCACGTTGCGGCTGCGCATCGACGCGCTGCTCCATGCCGAGCCGGCACCCGAGCCGATCGCTTTCGATACGGTCGTCGATCTTCTCACCAAGAACGTGACCGTTCTCGAGCAGGAGGCGTAGGTGGCGTCGGACTCCCTGCTGGCGTTCTTCAACCGGGAACTCGAGGCGCTGCGCGTGCTAGCCGGCGAATTTGCCGAGCGCCATCCCAAGATCGCCGGCCGTCTGCGCCTGACCAAGGATACCGTCGACGACCCTCACGTCAGCCGCCTGCTCGAGGGCGTGGCCTTCCTGGGCGCGCGCGTGCAGCACCGACTCGATGATGAGTTTCCCGAACTCACCGATGGCCTGCTCTCGGTACTGTATCCCCACTATCTCGCCCCCATGCCCTCGGTGGCGATCACGCGATTCGCGGCCAACCCGGACTTGCCGGGTTCGGCCCATCTGCCGTCCGGCCTGGCGGTCGAAGCCGAGCCGGTCGGCGGCGAGACCTGCCAGTTTCGCACTGCCTATCCCCTGACACTGTGGCCGGTCGAGATCGACGCCGTCCGGCTGTCGGGCATGCCCCTGGCAGCGCCAGCAAATCCCACGGCTACCAATGCCGTCGCCGTTCTGCGCGTCAGCCTGCGTTGCAGCAATCCCACCAAGACCTTCACCGAGCTCGGCCTCGACCGGCTGCGCGTGTTCCTCACGGGTGAGCATGGGTCGCGGCTGCTCGAGCTCTTGATGGCGCATACCGTCTCAGTCGCCCTTGCCGACGATCTGTCGGATCCTCACCCGGTGATCCTGCCGCCGGACACCCTGCAGGCGGTCGGCTTCGCGCCGGAGGAAGCGCTGTTCCCGTGGCCGGCGCGGTCGTTCTCCGGCTTCCGGTTGCTGAGCGAGTATTTCGCTGCGCGCGAAAAATTCCAGTTCATCGACATCTGCCGGCTCGACGCCAAGACGCTCGTCTCGGCCGGCAATCGCATGGACATCTTCATCTATCTCGATCGGGCGATGCCGGACCTCGAACGCGTGGTCCAGGCCAACAGCCTCGCGCTCGGTTGCACCCCCATCGTCAACCTCTTCTCGCAGCGTTGCGAGCCGATCTCGCTCGACCATACGAGCATCGAATACCGCATCGAACCGGACGTGCGCCGCCCGGCCAGCGTCGAGGTGTGGTCGGTCGAACGCGTGCGCGAAAGCCTGCCGAACGGCGAATTCAGGACGTGGCAGCCGTTCCACCGGCTGACGCGGCGGCACGCCAATGACGCCTCGGATGCATCGACCGGCGGCTTCTACGGCACCGCGCGGCGCGACACGACCGGCGACTTTCGCGGCACCGAGGTCTATCTGCTGCCGCACGATGCCGGCTTCGATCCCGAGCGCGAGAGCAGCGGTGTCCTGTCGGTCGATGCGCTGTGCTGCAACCGCGACCTGCCGGCCGCCCTGCCGTTCGGCGGCGGACGGCCGACGCTCAGGCTGGTCGAAGGCGCCGCCGCCGTCACCGACCTCAGCTGCCTGACCGCGCCGACACCGACGCTGCGCATGCCGGTCCGCGAGCGCGGCTTCTGGCGGTTGATTTCTCACCTGTCGCTTGGCCATCTCAGCGTCGTCGGCGGCGAGACCGCTGCCGACGCCTTGCGCGAGGTCCTGCGCCTGTACGATTGCCGCGAGTCGACTGAGTCGCGGACAGCGATACGCTCTCTTCTCAATGTGACGTCCAGACCCGGCACTGCCCGTATTCCCGGGTTGCGCGGTCCGGGCGCGCGCAGCGGCGGCTTTTGCCGGGGCCTCGACGTCACCCTGACATTCGACGACCAGGCCTGGACGACCGGCGGGCTGTACGTGCTGGCGTCGGTGCTCGACCGCTTCCTGGCGTTGCATGCGACCGTGAACTCGTTCGTGCGCACTGAAGCAGTCCTGCGTGGGCGACCGGGCGTTGCCGCCAGTTGGCCCGCGCGGGCCGGCAGCCAGGTCCTGCTGTGACGAGCCCCCGTTCCTCCCGGCGCGGCGAGGCGGCCATGGGCCGCCTCAAGGAGCAGCCCGAGCGCTTCAGCTTCGATGCCGCGGTGAGGGTCTTGACCTTTCTTCGCCGCCGGGCCGATCCGGCCGGTGCTGCCCGTTTCACCAGCACCACCGGATCATCCTACCTGCCTGCGGAGGTCACCCAGGTCCAGGTCGACACCGGCATATCCGAGCCGCTCGTGACGGTCGGGCTCATCGGCCTCACCGGACCGACCGGCGTCCTGCCGAGGTACTACTCCGATGCCGTCGTTGCCGATCAGCGATCGCGCGCCTTCTCGCTCACGCGGTTTCTGGACCTGATCTCGCACCGCATGGTCGCGGCGTTCGCCGCTGCCGGCACGAAATACCGGCCCCATCGCGCCGCCGATGTCGGCGCCCTGTCGGGCAACACGGAGCGCGGCGATCCGGTGGCTGAGGTGCTGCTGTCGCTGACCGGCTACGCCACCCCTCACCTCGCTGAACGCCTGCTCACGGGACCGGCGGCGTTGCGTCACTACGCTGGATTCTTCTCGGCTCATCCGCGCTCCGCGGATCGGCTCGAGGCATTGGCCTCCGACTGGCTGGGTCGTCCGGTCAAGGTCGATCAGTTTGCCGGCGCCTGGCTCGCCCTGCCCGTCGATCAGCGTTCGCGCCTCGGCATTGGCCTGTCGCCCGGTGGCTTCTCCCAGCTGAGCGTCGATGCGGCGGCCGGCGTGCGGGCCTGGGACCAGCAGGCGCGGATCGTCCTGCGCATCGGCCCCCTCGACCTCGCCTATTTCGAGAGCCTCCTGCCCGACCAGCCGCTGCTGCGCGAGCTGATCTCGCTGGTGCGGGCCTATGTCGGATTCGAAGTCGGCTTTGCCGTGAATCCGGTGCTCGCCCGCGACGCCGTTCCGCCGCTGGCGCTCACTTCGCCGGGCGGAGGCGCGAGGCCTCTGCTCGGTTGGAACACCTGGCTGCCGACATCCCGCGCCATGCCCCGGCGAACCGATGCCGGCGATGCCTTGTTCGAAAGCGAGATTGTTGAGGGACGTGCATGACCCAATCGTGGACCAGCGGCTACGTCGCCGACATTGCCTATATCGAAGGCTTCTATGTCCAGCAGTCGCCGGCGCGCATGGCTCTTGCCTGCCTGTTCGGCAATGTCGCGGCCGACCTGCCGGAACCGGACGATGACGCCTCGTATCTGGAGTTGGGCTGCGGTTGCGGCATCGGCGCCCTCGTCACGGCGGCCGCCAACCCGGGATGGCAAGTCACGGCGATCGACTACAATCCCGCCCACATCGCCATCGGCGCCAACCTCGCCCGCGCTGCGCGCCTCGACAACATACGCTTCATAGAAGCCGACCTTTCCGGGTTGGCGACGAGCGCTGAGGCCGACGCCATTCCTCAGGCCGACTTCGTCACCATGCATGGCCTGTGGTCGTGGGTCAGCAACGAAGTCCGCGCCGGCATCGTCCGGCTGCTGGCTACCAAGACGCGGCCGGGCGGCATGGTCCATCTCAGCTACAACGCCCTGCCTGCCTGGCAGGGCGCGCTCGGCATGCAGCGCCTGATCTACGAGACCGGCATCCGGGCCGGTGGCCGCAGCGACCTGCAGGCCCAGGCGGGCCTCCAGCTTGCGCGCGACCTCAAGGCGGTCGAGAGCAAGTACCTCATCGAGAGCAGCCTCACGCGCGACCTCCTCGACACCACCGTCGCCATGTCGACGGAATACCTTTCGCACGAATACATGAGCGCGCATTGGGCGCCGGCCTTCCATGCTGACGTCGTCGCCGCACTGGCGGAGGCCAAGCTCGATTGGGTGTCGTCCGTCAATCCGATGGAGAACTTTCCCGAGTTGATGCTGACGCCGGAACAACGCGACGTGATGAATCGCTACAAGGACCCGCTGCTGCGCGAGCTGATCAAGGACATGTGCCTGCCGCGCCAGTTGCGCCACGACGTCTTCGTCCGTGGCGCGCGGCGTATCCACAACGAGGCGCGTGACGCGGCCCTCTCCCGACTGACGCTGGTGCCGATCGTCAGTCCGAAAGAACTTCAGACCAAGATACGCGTGCCGGCCGGCATGGCCGAGGTCGGCGACAAGCTGAAGGAGATGATGGTCGCGGCGATGCGCGGGCCGGCGACGATCGGCGACCTGCTGGCGCTGGGCGGCGAGCGAGGCAACCCGGCGGAGCTGCTGAGCATCCTTATCGGCTCCCATCAGTGCCAGGTCGCCACGCGCTCGAATGGCGAGCAGCCAGACTCGGCCAACCGGCTCAATCGCGTATTCGGCTCGCGCGTCCATTCGATCGTCGACGCCAAGACGTCCGGTGGGCTCGCTTCCTGGCGGCTCGGCACCGGCCTCACCGCGCCGCCGCTCCTGCAGTTCATCGCCGCCCGTCTTCTCAACGGAGAACGGGAAGACAACGCCGATGCCTGGATCAAGACCTTGAGCGCCGATGTGGTGCCGGAAAAGCACGACACCGTGCGCGACGTCGTCCATACCGCCATCGAGCAGCGCCTGCCGATCCTGCGCCAACTGCGAATCGTTCCCGACTAGGCCCCCTTCGTAGGATGGCTAGGCTGTCACCTCCACTGGCAATGGAATTATTCCAATAGACCACACCCTTCCGCCAAAATGTCGCCGCCAAGGTCGTGTTTCCTTACGGACTTGCGTCGGCTAGCGTTTAGTGCCTGAAAGCACCGATCGTGACTTGGCTGCTGGGACACCACACCGAAAGTTGCGCTGCACATGGCCGAAGATGACAAAAAATCGTTGCTGTCGATCACCAGCTCAGCCGAGTCGCCTCTGACAGCCGTCCGGATGACGGC
>JAKFVH010000122.1 GCA_021732285.1 Reyranella sp.
GGCACGCGGCCCTCGATGCCCTCGGGCACCAGCTTCAGCGAGCTCTGGACCTCGGCCTGGAAGTAGCGGTCGGCCGAGCCGCGCGCCATGGCGCCGATCGAGCCCATGCCGCGGTACGACTTGTAGGAGCGGCCCTGGTAGAGGATGACCTCGCCCGGCGCCTCGTCGGTGCCGGCGAGCAGCGAACCGATCATGGCGCAGTCGGCGCCCGCCGCGATCGCCTTGGCGAGATCGCCCGAGTACTTGATGCCGCCATCGCCGATCGCCGGAACGCCGGCGGCATGGCAGGCCTGGGCGGCTTCGATGATGGCGGTGAGCTGCGGCACGCCCACGCCCGCCACCATGCGGGTGGTGCAGATCGAGCCCGGGCCGATGCCGATCTTGACGGCGTCGGCGCCGGCATCGATCAGCGCTTGGGCGCCCTCGCGGGTGGCGACGTTGCCTGCCATCACCTGGGTGTAGTTGCTGAGCTTCTTCACCCGCGTCACGGCATCGAGCACGCCCTTGGAATGGCCGTGCGCGGTGTCGACGACGATGACGTCGACGTCGGCATCGATCAGCAGCTGGGCGCGCAAGAATCCCTTCTCGCCGACGGTGGTCGCGGCGGCGGTGCGCAGGCGGCCCTTCTCGTCCTTGCTGGCGCCGGGGAACTTGTTGGCCTTCTCGATGTCCTTGACCGTGATCAGGCCGATGCAGCGGTAGGCGTCGTCGACCACCAGCAGCTTCTCGATGCGGTACTGGTGCAGGAGCCGCTTGGCCTCCTCCTTGGTGGCGCCCTCGCGCACGGTGATCAGCCGGTCCTTGGTCATCAGCGCGCTGACCGGCGTCTTGTCCTCGGTGGCGAAGCGAACGTCGCGGTTGGTCAGGATGCCGACCAGCTTGCCGCTCTTCTCGACCACCGGGATGCCGGAGATCTGGTGCGTCGACATGAGCGCCAGCGCATCGGCCAGGGTCTGCTCGGGATGGATGGTGACGGGGTTCACCACCATGCCCGATTCGAACTTCTTGACCTTGCGCACCTCGTTGGCCTGCGTCTCGGGATCGAGGTTCATGTGGATGACGCCGATGCCGCCCGCCTGGGCCATGGCGATGGCCATGGCGGCCTCGCTGACGGTGTCCATGGCCGAGGACATCAGCGGGATGCCGAGCTCGATGGTTCGCGTGAGCCGGGTGCGGACATCGGTCTGGCTCGGCAGGACCGCCGAGGCGGCCGGCTTCAGGAGGACGTCATCGAAAGTGAGCGCTTCCTGAAACTGCTGCATGCCAACCTCCGTGAGGAGAAACAAAAAAGGCGGCCCGTCCCTCCTGAAGAAGGCGGCCGCCGGGTTGGCGGCGCTTTGTACACTAAGCGGCGGCGGACGCAAGGGGTTGTAGGCGGTGGATATAGTCGGTCGCCCGGCGCCCCGGGCGGGACCGAAACTAGCCGCGGAAGCCTGTTCCCACGACATACATCTCCGCCGAATCGGCGCGGCTGGCCTCGGGCTTCACATGCCGCACCTTGGTGAAGTCGCGCTTCAGGCGGTCGAGCAGGGTGCGCTCGGTGCCGCCGCGCAGGACCTTGGCGACGAAGCTGCCGCCGGGCTTCAGGACCTGGCAGGCGAAATCGTGCGCCGCTTCGGCCAGCCCCATGATGCGCAGGTGATCGACCTGGGTCTCGCCGGTGGCGGCGGCCGCCATGTCGCTCAGCACGACGTCGGCCGGGCCGCCCAGCAGCTGTTCCAGCACGGCGGGGGCGTCGTCGTCGTAAAAATCCTTGGCGAGCACGGTGGCGCCGGCGATCGGCTCGACCGGCGTGAGGTCGATGCCGACCACGACGCCCCCGCCCTTCCCTGGTTTGACGCGCTCGACGGCGACCTGGGTCCAGCCGCCCGGCGCGGCGCCGAGGTCGACGACGCGGCCGCCGGGCTTGAGCAAACGGAACTGGTCGTCGATCTGCAGGAGCTTGAAGGCCGCGCGCGAGCGGTAGCCGCGCTTCTTCGCTTCAGCGACGTAGGGGTCGTTGAGCTGGCGCTGCAGCCAGCGCTGCGAGGACACGGTGCGGCCGCGCGCGGTTTTTACGCGCACGGTGGCTCGTCGACCGGTCGGCTTGCTGGATTTATTCGTCACGGCAGAAGAACGGGTCTGCCTCGCGATCGGCCTGGCGCATGAGGTCCATTAGCACGCCCTCGCGCAGGCCGCGATCGGCCACGCGCACCATCGGCGCCTGCCACTGGCGGCACACCGCCTCGAGGATGGCGCCGCCGGCGAGCGCGAGATCGGCGCGCTCGTTGCCGATGCAGGGCATGTCTATAAGCTCGACGACGGATTTCTCGGAGAGCTGGTCGCAGATGCGCAGGATGGAATCGCGGCCGATGCGCGAGCCGTCGACCAGGGTGCGGTTGTACCGCTTGAGGCCGAGATGATGGGCGCTGACCGTGGTCACGGTGCCCGAGGCGCCGACCATCTGGACCTCGCCGCGGGCGATCGCCTTGCCGATCTCGTGCTTGGCGCAGAACGGGCGCAGGTCGGCGCGGATGCGCTCGACCATGTCGTCGTAGCAGGCGCGCGTGACCGGCTGCTCGCGGGGCTGGCCCTTCACGCACGATTCGGTGAGGGTGACGACGCCCCAGGGCACGGAGGTCATGTCTAAAAGCTCGGTGGTGACGCCGCCCAGGCGATCGGCGCGGCGCGAGACGCGGATCCAGCTCACTTCGGTCGAGCCGCCGCCGATGTCGACCAGGAGCCCGTAGGGGATCTCGGGATCGAGCAGGTTCTCGCAGCTGGCGAGCGCCAGCCGCGCCTCCTCGGAGGGCGGGATGACCTCGAAGCAGAGGCCGGTGCGCTGCTTGACCATGGCCAGGAAGTCGGAGCCGTTGCAGGCGCGGCGGCAGGCCTCGGTGGCGATGTGGCGGGCGCGGCTCACCTTGTGGCGCTCGATCTTGGACGCGCAGACGCCGAGCGCCGCCAACGTGCGCTCGATCGCTTCGCCGCACAGCGACCCGTTCAGCGCCACTCCCTCGCCCAGCCGGACCGGCCGGGAATAGGCGTCGATGACTTCGTAGCCGTCGACCGACGCCCGGGCCACCAGGAGCCGGCAATTGTTGGTGCCGAGATCGATGGCGGCGAAAGTGTGCGCGAAACGACCGCTGTGCCAGCCTCCCTTGCTCCCTGCTTGAGGCGTGGATTCCCCGGCCATTTGGAACTCTTTCCTTGGCCCGATGGTAACCCACGGGAAAGGTGGCGGCGAGCCCCCTAAATAGTGCATTTTCAGTCGCCATTTGTTGTGCGCCGGGCAAAGAAGATCGTCGTTGCTCAAGAGACTTCTCTTCGACATGCCCTAGACTGATCACGTAACCGGCCATAGTCCGGCATCACTACACCACGCACCATGCCATCACGTGGTAACGCCGATAGCTCGTCGGCAGCCTGTCGTTGCTGCTCGGCCGAGTACTCGACTTCGCGCGGGCAGGCGTTAGAAGCTGCCGTCGCGCAGCCGGCGGTCGACGTCATCAGGAGTGCGAGGGCCATGAGCGTCCGCATCGGTGATGCTCCGTTGAGTTGCAATGGTTTTCTCGAGATTGTCAGTGCGCGCCGAGCCTTTGCCTTCGCTGAAGGCCCACCACATGGCGCCAAGGACGATCGTCATCAGCGTGGCACCGATCGCGATCTTCCACGGCAAGGGGATCGCGATCATGTCGACACGACCTCGCCGCGGCGGCGCTTCTGGATGTACCGCCAGAGGAAGTAGGCAGCGGCAGCCACGGCCATTGCCGACAGAACTGGCGCGCCGAGCCGGAGGATGGCCTCCAGGGAAGCACCCGCCGTGGTGATGCTGCTAATCAGCGGCGCCACTTGATTGACCTGATCGGCCACGCTCGCCGTGCCGGTAGCGACCGCCAGGCCACCGGCGATCACGGTCTTGCTCGACAGCGCGGACTTCTCGGGAGCCACGGACTGCGGCATCGGCATCGCGGGCGGGGCGGCGTCGGGCGTCAGATACAGGTTGGCCTCGATGTTGCGCCGGCGAAGCAGGCCCGCAGAATCAATCAGGCCGCCGGTGCTTGGATCGCGCATCTTGCGCCACATCGCGAAGGCCGCGGCGGCGCCCGCCTTGTCTCCCCGATTGTGCAGCCTCAGGACCGTCGAGCTCGGGAAGCCGGCGCCGCGATCGGGGCCGATGTTGAAGCAGAGCGACACCATCGCGGCGAATTCATTTTCATTTGGCTCCGTGGCGTAGCGCTCGACACAGGCTTCGGCCCAATCGAGGTTCCGCGCGAGATCCGCTTCGGCCTGGGCGAGTGTGATCGCCACCGCCGGCTTGACGTTGTGCGTATTACCCCATCCGTTGGTCAGCCTGCCGGCCGGACAGAGATAAGGCATCAACGCCGGCTGGCTGTTGCCGAGCGGGCCGGCTTCGAATTCCTTGATCAGGCGATAGCCTGCCGCGTTGATTTCACGAGGCATCGTTCACTCCTTTGGGCTCCTTCGAAGGTTTGTCGACTTTGATCGCACGATGCCGCGCCTTAGATGCGGATCAGGTAGTTGAGAACGCGGCTCGGCTGCACGGTGCTGGCAGGGCCTGAGGCGGACACCGAAAGGGCGCCGCTGGTCGAGCCAATGCTTTGGACGTTGGCGTGGACGTGGTTAGGACCGCCATGATCCTGGCCGGTGCCGGGCTGCGAGGTCGTGACCGCGCTAGGACCGTCCATCGACGTGCTTGTCACAGCCACCGAGAGGTTCCCCGCGGTGGAGCCCGTCACGGTTACCGAGGCGGATTGCGCGCCCAGGGCCGCGCCCAGCACTCCACCGCCCGCCAGGTTGCCCGCATCCGAGCCGCCCATGTCGCTCTTGCCGGCAGGCACGCGGCCACGGAGATCCGGCAAATTGAACGTCGTGCTGCCATTGCCGACTCCGTACGCCGTGCCGAGCGCCGCGAACAGACCGGCATAGTCAGTTCGGCTGATGGGCTGCCCGTAGCAGAGCAGCGTGCCGGCCGGTGCGACGCCGCCGCCGAAGGGCGCTATTTGGCCGGTGCGATTGTCGAAATGCAGGAGTCGATAGGCGCCGCTGCCGCTCTGGTAGGCGACGCGAAAAGTCTGGTCGGCGCCCCACAGGCCTGCAGGAGCCGCACGCCACGCGCCCGCGGAATAGTAGTGAATCGGAATCGCCCCGAGGTTGTTCAAATTCAGCGTCGGTGCGGTGCCATTGGCCGTGTTGAACTGCACCAGATGCGTCATCCCGTCGACAAGGGTGCCGGGCGCCACGGCGTAGCTCAGCGTGTAAGCCGTGCTTGAGCCGCCCGTGATCTTGGGGATCGTCCAGTTGTAGAAGCGCTTCAGCGCGCCCTGGTGAGCCCGCAGCACGTTGTTCACGCCGCTCGGCGCCATGCCTTCGGGCGCGCCATCGGGTGCGGCCGTGGTGTTGGCGTTGTCGTCCTCGTTCCAGTTGGCGGCGGCGATGTCCATCACATCAGCCCCCGCGGTGCCGCGCGTGCCGAACGGGTCGCGCGCCGATAGTCGACCATGCGGAAGCCGCTGGGATGCCGCGCGACGGCTTCGGGATGGATGCGCTCCACCTCTTGGGCCAGGAGGCCGATCTGTGTGCGCGGGTCGCCCTTGTAGCGGTAGCTGTAGACGGTCTGGCCGTCATGGAGCTCACCGACCGGCGTGATGTCTTCCTTGAGTCGCTTGTCACTCGGGAAGAAGAACGGCAGCACCGTGCCGGCGCCCTTGAAGATCGTGTTCCACGTATCCGCCGACGGATTGGTCGACGGCATCGCAGACCCGCGAACCGTGCCGCTCATCTCGCTTCCGGGATAGCCCGCGTTCAGGCTGGCGAGATAGCGGTTGATGTAGTTCCAGTCCTTGTTGGCGTCGTAGTTGTAGCGGGCGATGTCGGCGTCGATCCGTGCCTGGTTCTGGCGATCCCAGCCGGCGCCGGCCTGGCCCATGGCGTTGATGTCCTGGTAGTCGGCGGCCTGCAGCGATGGGAACAGCCCAGCGGCGGTGCCGGCCGCGCCCAGCATGCGGGAGCGCTCGGCGTCGTAAGCGCTGGACGACGCCTTGGCCGCCGCATCGGCCTGCGAGCGGTTGAGCGAATCGACGGCGCGATCGGTCGTCCCCGTGTGGGCCCCGCTGCCATAGCGGCCGGCGCCGGCGAAGCGGCCATCCAGGCCCGGCAGCACCTCCTGCATGAACTGCTCGGTCTGCGGCTTGAAGCCCGCGCTCAGCGCCTTCTGGAAGTAGGGATTGGCGTCGACGTCGAGATACTTCCCGCCCATGGTTTCGTTGAGATTCGCCATGATCGACTTGCCGTACGGCGAGCCCCTCACGCCGCGTTCGTAGAGCGCCGTGAGCGCGGCCTGCGTTTGGGCTGACGGCGGCGCAACGGTCGCACCCGGGTAGTAGCCTGGTGCGCCGCCCTTGTCGTAGAGCGCCGTCAGGTCCTGGATGCCCTTCTGCAGATAGGGCTGGATGTAGGCCGGCGGTTCGTTGGACTGCTTGGTCTGCTGAACCGTCGTGCTCGGTGTCGTTCCTCCACCACCCATCAAAGCCTCCTTTCCCAGGCAGGGAAGCCGGCGATGGTGCCGATACGGCTTCCGCCCATTCTCCTGACGATGCGATCCCAGCCCTCACGGCCGGATCCCCAAAGCGCGACACAGCCCAGCGAGCGCGCCCAAAGCTCGAGCTTGCACAGGAAGTCGGCGGCCCATTCGCGCAGGCGACTGCCGCCTATGAGCCAGAGCCGACAGCGCATCTCGTCGCACTCGCAGGTCACCTGCGTCACGATCGCAGCGATGGCCCTGTCATCCTCGTAGACCGCCCAGAGCTGGGCATCGCGCGCGATCAGGCGCGCCAGCACGTCGGGCTTGTCCGGCGTGCGTCGCACCGCAGGCTCCAGCAGCGGCCACACGTCAGGCCACGCGAGATGAAGATCGTGCAGGGGGATGCCGGTCGCAATCATCCTCCTTCGCGCCTTCGGCGCTCCCGCCTTCGCCAAGGCTTCGGCGGGCAAGTCGGAGGACGCAAGGGCTTGCCCTGCGTAGCCTTGGCAAAGCAGGGTCATGTCGCAATCACGTAGTTGAGGATGAGAGTTGGCTGCGTGTTGTTGTGCGCGCCGCCGCCGCCGGCGTTCTGGAGAGAGATGCCGGTAGAGGCCGCCTGGGTCGTCTGGCCGAGTGCATTGGACGCTGCGGCGTACGCGCCCGCGCCGCCGCCGTTGGTGACGTCGATGCGGGTCAGCATCTGATGCGTATGCTGCGGGTCGTTCACACCATGGCTGTGCGCCGGCATCTCGCCTGTGGTGAGCGTATGGACCGCCTCTCCTCCCGCGCCGCCCAGGATCGTGCGGTTGGCGACTCCGCCGATTAGACGGCCGGCGTCGGTGCCGCCCATGTCGTCGCGGCCGGCCGCGACCCGGCCGCGCAGATCGGGCAGGTTGAAGCTCGTCGACCCGTCGCCTGGTCCATGGGCCGTGCCGATCGCGGCAAAGAGATCGGCATAGGTCGTGCGCGAGACGGCCTGGCCATGGCAGAGCAGCCAGCCGTCGGGCGCCGTCGCGCCGGCATACGGCATGACGCAGCCGGCCGGAACGCCCAGCAGCGTGTTGTAGTCGCGGATCAGCACGTTCACGCGCTCGGTGATCGAGCGTGTGTCGGCGGTCACGGGCAGCGCGGGCAAACTCATCCTCCTACGCTCCTGCGGAGCTTCGGAGGACAAGTCCTCGAGGGCCTTGGCCTGCGTAGCCTTGGCGAAGCAGGCTCATTGCGCGCCCGCCGGTCTGACATCGAGATCGTCGATGCCCTGCATGTTCGACCACAGCGCGCCGGCAGGCTGCGTGGCGCGCACGCGGAAATACCGTCCGCTGCTGTAGACCGGCGCAAGGCCGGCCGCAGTGAGGCCAGTCGCCGGGGCGTAGCTCACGCCCGACTGCTGGGTCTCGCGTGCGCCGATCTGGATCTGCGGATTGCCGCCATCGATCAAGGGCCGGCAAGCGCGGACAATCGAGCGTCGCCCCTGGCCAGGGTTGAACTCCCCGGTCTCCACGGTGGCCGCGAGCGCCGGTCCCGAGAACGAGCCGCTGCGATGCGCCGTGTCGAAGGCGAACAGCAGCAGGGACAGCGCGCCCGTCCAGTACGACGAATCGAGCGAGTAAGGCAGCGTCTCGAGCGTGCCGAAGGGATCGAGCTGTTCCAGCGTATAGGCCTGCTGGCTCACGCCGCCGAACACCAGCTCGCAATCGAGGATCGCCCGCGTCCACCGCTTGGTGTGCCAGTTGTAGATCAGCAACCGGTTGGGCGCGCCGTTGCTGCCGTTGGCCGGATAGGCAAAGACATAGAGCCCGCGCACCGGGTCGATGGCCGACGAGCTGCGGAAGTGGTTGGCCTCGTCGAACTCTGCCCAGAAGGTACGATCGACCTTGCCGCGGCCGATCGGCGTCACGGTCTGGGCGTTCTGCACCAGATAGAAGCCGGACTTGTGCAGGAAGAACGCCATGTCGAGCAGGCCGGCGACGCTTCCCGGCACGCTGGCGCCGATGTCATTGGCGATCTTGTCGATGCGAAAGACGAACGGCGCGCCTTCGTAACTCATGCGCCGGATGCTGGTCTCCTGGAAGATCAGGCCGATCTCGCCGCCCACCAGGCCAGTGACGTTGCCGCCGTCGGGCAGCTCCTGCAGGTCAGCCTGGGTGGTGAGCGATGGCGCCCAGGATTCGGCGTTGTCGAGGGCGCACCACTGCACGCGCTGCGGCGCGCTGCCGATCTTGCCCATGACAACGAAGTCGCGAACCGTCGTAATGAAGGTGCCGACCGGCGGCGAGCCGCCCAGCGCCGTCCAGCTGGTACCGAGGCTGAGGTCGAACTTTTGCGGGGTATCGACGCCGTTGACGGCGATGGCGAGCGTGCCGAACTGCGTGAAGCGCCACAGATTGTCGCCGCCCGGCGCATACGGCCCACCCGAGGTGCGTGACACGTCGTTCCAGGCCGTGCCTGACAGCAGGTAAAGCTTGCTGGAGTCTCCGGCGAACATCCTGGTGGCGCCGGCGGTGCCGCGGAACCACGCCGCGCCCTGGGCGCGCGACCCAAGTGCGCTGGATACGCCCGACAGGTCGTTCAGCGGCCGGTAGCTCTCCTCGGCCGGCACGACGTTCAGCGCCTCGCGCGCCCACTCGCTGAGCGCCGGCATGTCGGGACGCCATTCAGCAAAGGGGATCATCCTCCTTCGCTCCTTCGGAGCTTCGGAGGACAAGTCCTCCGCGCTTCGGCTTGAGGGTTGCAGGGCTCGCCCTGCGTAGCTGCGCAGCAGCGAAGCAGGGTCATGGCAGCATTCCCGCGCGCAGCCGGATCACCGGCGCAGCCGACGCCGTGATGCGCTGGGTGCGCGCGTTGAGGCCGGCGACGCTGGCGTTGTAGAGCTGCAGGTAACGCTGGGCGCCCAGCTCGTCCTGGGTGAAGATCGCCGCTTCGATCAGGCAGCCGAAGAGGTAGACGTCGGGGTAGCCGGTCAGGATGGCGTTGGCGGTGGCGCCCGATGGCGTCGCGAGCTTCTGGTAATAGCGCAGCGTCGCCGTGGCGCCGGCGGGGTCGTCCTTGACGCGGAAGTTCGTGCCTGAAATGCCGATCCTGGCGATGCGGCCCAGGCTTTGCGCCCCATAGGCATCGAGCGTGCGCTGGCTCACGATCTCCAGCAGGGTTTCGGGGCTGTTGAGCAGAACGCTGATCAGCTCGACGAAGCCCGGCGGCTGGGCCACCGTCGCCTGCAGGACGAACGCGGGGTCGGACGTCTCCATCTCGACGATGCGCAGCGGATCGGAGCGCAAGGGATTGCCCGGCTCTTCCGTCGCATGGCCGTAGTACATGCGCCGCTCGCAGCCCTGCAGGAAATCGTCGAAGCGCGCGTCGAGCAGCGCATCGCCGGAGCGCGCCAGCCAGGCAAGGACACCTGTCTTCAAGCCAGCGTAGGAGGAGATCTGCGCCGACATCCTACTTCGCTCCCTGGCGGGAGCTTCGTAGGACGGGTCCTACGAGGGCTCGTTCTCCGTAGCCGCAACGCGGCGAAGGAGAATCAGTGCGGAGCCAGCGCCAGTCGGCGTCGTCCAGAAGCGCGTCGACCTTGTGCTGGTGATCGGGATTCCAGTAGTCGACGCCGAGCTCGTTGCGCCATTTCGCGATGACGATCAGCGGGATGCGCGCGACCAGGCGCACGTCGCGCGCGGCGTTCCAGGGGTTGCAGTGGTTGCGGGCCTCCCGGTTCAGGTCGAGCAAACCCTCGACGTGCTGGCTCGCCTTCTGCGCCCAGTTGCCCTCGCCGTCTTCCAGCCACCACTGGGTCAGGCCGGACGCGGGATCGAAGCCGAGGAGACGAGCGGTCATCCTCCTACGCTCCTGTCCGCCTTCGCCAAGGCTTCGGCGGACGAACCGCCCTCCGAAGCTCCTCGGGAGCGTAGGAGGGTCGGAGCTACGGAGGACTTGTCCTCCGTAGCCTTGGCGAAGGAGGACTCTTCCTCCGAAGTGGATGCGGGGGTAGTGATCTCGGCTTGGTCGCGGTCGGAGAGGAAGCGTGCTAGGTCGGGCGGGACCAAGAGACGGGTCCGCCTGGAAACTCTGGATGTCGAAACATCGGATACCGTCCAGGGGGTACCGACGTTTCCGGCCTCGTCGATCGGCAGGTAGACATGATCGGCGGTGATCACGATGGCCACCCGCGGTTCAACGCGGTTGGGCAGCGCCGATTGGCGTGGCCTGGTCGTCCTGATGGTGGGGGCCATGAGAGATCCCTTCTTTCGACTTCCCTAAGGACAAGCGGCTACGCTCGCGCGACTTACGTCAGATCGGCGACGATGCCGTTGCCGGCTTCGTTGCGGCTTTCGAGGGTGACTTCGCCAATGATGTGGAACTTGCGGGCATCACCGGTCTTGGCCAACTCCTCCTTCTTCCACTCGCGGAGCCACAAGAGCCGCCACAGCGTCGGATCGATGACCTCGATCTCGCGACCGCGCACGAAGCGGCTGGCCATGGCATTGAAGGTGCCGAAGTCGGAGACGTAGCGATCGACCGCGCCGATCACGGTCGCGGCCTTGCCCTTGGGCTCCTCGTACTGGGTGGCGATGCCGGTGAAGGCCGAGAAGGCCTGCTTCTGGGTGCCACCCATCAGCAGCAGGGTCGGCTTGCCCCCCGCCGTCCACGCCGACCTGATGACCGTCTTCAGCAGCGGCTCGGTCGACGCGCGCTGGGTTCCGTCGGTCGGCGCCACCGTGTTGCCGCCGCTGAAGCCACCCGAGGCGCCGCCGACGCCGCGCGAGACGTTGCTGGTCAGCCAGGACTCGAAGCCGCCGAGCTTGCGCGTGACGGCGCCCGACTGCGCGACCGAGGCCTGATTCTGGCAGGCGATGGCCTCGAGATCCATCTTCACACGCCGGCCGGCCAGCGCCGTCTGGTAGCTGATCTCGCTGTCTCGACCGGCCTTCTTCACCGCTTCCTGGGTGTTGGAGATGGTGAAGGGCTTCTTCAGGATCTGCGTGCGGTTGCCTGCGCGCACCGTCGGCACCACAGGCGAGGCCGTGCTCTCGTCGCCCTCGAGGTTGGAATTGCCGGTGTCGGCGTTGCCCAGCGTGTCGAGCTGCCATTCCTCGTACGTGGCGTCAGCGGCGCCCGAACCGATCATGCTGATGAACGGGGTCTCGTCCCGGTTCAGGATCGAGATGATGTTGTGCAGCGATTCGCGGTTGCCCACGGCGCTGTTGGTGATGAACGTGTTCGTCGGTGCAGCCATGCGCTGCGCTCCTCCTGGAGTTAGAGATCGTTCAAGCGGATCAGCTCGGCCGCGTCGGCGATCGAGGCTCCCCCGCTTTGCCTGAACCGCTCGCCGACTTGCCGGGCCGCCTCCCGGCTCCGGTTGCCGTGCGCTGTGGCCGGTCCGGGCGGGATGCGGGTCGGTGTCGTCTTCCCTCCTTCGCCGCTGGCGCGGCTACGGAGGGCAAGTTGCGCGCGGTCCCAGCGCATGGCGGCCAGAGCAAGTTCGATGACCGGAGCTTCGTAGATCTCGGCGATGCGGTCGGCGGGAATGCCCTTCTCGAACAGGAAGCGGCTCAGGGCATCGTACGTCTGGCGGGCGCGGTCGGGGCCGAAGTATTCGGGAAGCTTCGCGGCAAGCTTGGCATGCTCCGCCCGACGGGCCGCCAGCCCGTCCTCCTCGGCCTTCTGCTCGGCGGCCGCCCTGTCGGCCTGGCCGCGCCGCTCGGCTTCGGCCAACAGCGCCTCCTCTTCCTGGCGCTGCTGGATCAGGCGCTGCACCCCCTCGGGATCCTTCTCGGCCAAAGCCTTCCAATCGATGCCCGACCACTTGTCGGCAAAGGCCTTGCGGAAGGCAGAGCCGTTCTGCTCCCACCACTTCGCCGCCTGCTCGACCATCGCGCTCGCAGCCTTTGCGACGGCGGCTGCTTCCTGGCGTGCCTTTGCGGCGTCCTGCGCCTTCTGCTCGGTATAGGCGATTCGCTGGCGCTCATACTTCTGCAGTACCGGGCGCAGGTCTTCCGGCACCTCGCTCCAGCGCACCTTGTCCTCGGCGCTCCAGAAATCGGGGGCCCCTCCTTCGCTGCCTTCGGCAGCTTCGGAGGGCGAGCCCTCCTCGGGCTCGTCCTGGGAAGCCGAATCCTGCGAAGCCTGTGGCGTAGCAGGATCCGGCGAAGCAGGATCCTCGGCCTCGGCGTCCGCCATCAAGGCAGCGGCCTGGCGAATGTCGACGGAGTCGGCTCCGTCAATTTCGGTATCAACGGCCATGGATCGCCTCCCTCAGGCTGCCGCGGCGTTCCTTGCGGCGCGCGCTGGCGTCGTGCTCCTCGACCAGCGCGGCGAGGCCCGCCTTGAGCTCGGTGGCGATGCGGGCGCGGTTGTAGGCGATCTCGCGCGTGGTCATGTCGTCCGGATCGCTGGTGAGCACGCGCCGCATCTCGGCGTTGACGAAATCGTCGAACAACCAGCCGGCGTCGGCCAGCAACTCGCGAGCGCGCTGCACCTTGTGCTCGCGCCCCTGCGCTGCTGGCGTTTCAGTATCGTGGCAAAGGTAGGGGCCGTTGTTGGCCATGGTGCCGATCCCTCGTGATGAGCGTCGGCAGGGATAGGCCACAAAATCGGGTTAGGAAGTCAACTGGATCTTCACGTTACTCCGATAACGACCCGATCGTCTCAAGGAGGACAGGTTCGACTCCCACAAGAGCGCTAAACGAACCAATGCCATGTCCGATACTGATCGGTGCGCTCCGATTTCGGCGGCAAAGATGTCGTTCCCACGGGAGGCATTGAAGCATAGAAGCACAGCGCCGGAAGGTCGGCGACCGATCTCTGGTGGCCCTGCGCTGCAAGTCGACGGGGATCGCTAGAGCATGATGGGTCCAGCTGGAATCAGCTGGACCCATCATGCCTCCTGCAACACGCATCACCAGTGCGCGCGAATGCGATGAGATGGAACCGCACGCGGTTCCATCTCATCGCATTCCGCTCCAGCAACGCAGGGCCGGACTGGACGCCGTAGCTTGGGCGAGAGGGGCGCCAGTCAACTCGAGGGTGTGCTGCTGCCGAGAGGGAGTCAATTTGGACCGTCGCATCAAGATGACCGTTAGCTGCTGCTTGATGCACTTCGGCAGCCGAGACGTCGTTCCAGGTAGCGATGGTCCCTGCAATGCGGCGAGCGTCCGGCGCCATCGCTCCCGTCACCGTCTTCTCGACTGCAGCATATGCCCGATTGCCTGCTCGTCGGGAAAGGCTGCAACAGGACGGTTCGCTGGCGAGGAATGGCCGCTCTTCTCGCTGCTTGGCCGGTCCAGCCGGCGCTGTCTCAAGGCGGTCGATATACTTCTGCGAGCAGCGCGATCGATGCGGCCCAAGAATTTCGATGACCATTCAGGTTCAGCCAAGGTAGGCTTAGCCAGCAGCACCCCGGCAAAGCGTTCGGCGTCGGCGTCGATTTCGAATGCCGCGCGGATGCTGGCTCCCTCCTGCTTGATCGCATAGTTGCCCCACATGCCCAGCACCGCGGCAAGCCGCTCGAACAGGGCGAGGGTCGATTTGCCCGACGCCGGCTCGGCGGCGAGCTCGAGGATCGCCACGACGAGATGCGGTCGATAATGCGCTTCCTGAAAGGCATCCCAATTCATAAACGACATGGTCTCCCCACTTCAGAGCTTCGACATCCTGGTTGTAAATTATGTGACTTGAACTATCCAGCCCCAGCCGAGCGCTGCTTCCTCACTAACTCCGCAGATCAGGCCGAACACCGTCAGGCTCCCTCTCCGTTGGGCCACCGGCGACGCCGGCCCCCTTGCATCTTGGCCCAGTGCCGCGCCTTGAATTTCGCGATCGCGATCTCCGACGCCGCCTTTTGTTGTTTAATACGAATTTCCGCCGCCGTCTGCTCGCGCAGTCGCTCGATCTGGGCATTGGCGAGCATCACCGCGGGGTCGATCGTAGGCGCCGGCGCAGGCGGCACGGTCAGGGCCACCCGCTCCGCCGTCTGGAAGAACAGCCCCGGCGTTCGGTAGCCCAAGATCTCCGCCAGCTTTTGCGCTCCGCTGGCGATGTTCGCCGCGGTCACAAAAGGTCCGTCCGTGCGCCCACCCTGCAGCGCCAAGAGCTTCTCCTGCAGGTTGCCGATCAGCGCCAGATGCCCCACGGCCTGCTCGCGGTTGCCGATGCCGACGACGTCGACGGAGAGGTCCATGTCCTCGGGCCACTGGGTGGGATCGCAATCGGCAAAGGCGCTCGCGGCGCCCGGCCAGTACCGCACGGGGCCCGTCGCCGCCTGGCGGATGGCACGGTAGACGAGGCGGTAGAGCCGCTTGATCGCGGTCTCGGCAAAGACGCGGGCAATCAGGTCCTGGCGCTGCTGGCTGGCCGACATGATGCGGTCGAGCCCACCCAGCGTCTTGTTCAGGCTGTCGGCGTCGAGGCCCTGATTGTAGCGGCTGACGCCGGTGCGGTTCTCGCGCACGCCGGCCAGGTGCTCCAGTGCGGTCAGCGCGCCCGCGGTGACATTGGGCACCTGCAGCCAGGCGACGTGGTTGTCGCCCGGCCGGGCACCGGCGCGTAGCCGGATCGGCGACCCCGGGGTCCAGTCGATCAAGCTGTCGATGTTGACGTGGTCGGAAATCACCGGGCGAGGCCGGTTCGCCAGGTAGAGGTTGTCGAGCAGGCTGCGCGTGATCACCGAGCCCAATTGCTGCAGGTCCTGCACCTGGTCGAACAGGCACCGGCCGACCAGTGCGTGCGGCATGAGGATGGGGGTGGCGAGCGCGACCGAAGCCGGGCCGGCCCACCGCATGCGCTGAATGATGCGCCCACCCCCTGCCTCGCCAATGGTCGCGGCGCCATAAGCGTAAACGACGCGCAGCAGCTCGGAGATGCCGTCGCCGTCGTCGTCGGCGCGGATATAGGCCACGCAAAGCCACAGCGGGCGCTCGCTGTCGCCGTCACCCGTCCGCTCGTTGCCGGCTATGATACCTTCGTGACGCTCGCTCTCTTCCGCCGACACCGGACGGTGGCCGCCCAGCGACTCGATATCCTCTTTGCTCAGCCCCAGCCTTGCGAGTTCCGAGGCGGTGGCTCGTTTCACGTAGCCCAAGAACGAGGCCTTGTCCTCGTGGCGCGCGCCGGGGCTGAAGCGGATGTCCTCCGGCGCGATGCCCTCTACAACGACGCGCCAGCGGCGATGGGTGACGGTGATCGTGCCCGACAGGCGCTGCTCCTCCGGAGCAGAGGGCGGGGAGTCTGGCAGCTCGTACGCCAAGGCGACGCTCGCAGCCGGCTCCCTCGCCTCATCGGCGGCGAGATCGAGGTCAACGACGGCACCGTCTTCCACGTGGCCGGCGACCAGGAGGTGAACGGCGTCGCGCAGCAGGTCTTGCACCGGTATGGTGTGCGTCTCATCGACCTCCTCGAGATCGACGGTCACACCGCCCAGGCGGAACATCAGCGCGTCCTTGAGGAGACCCGAGAGGATGCGGAAGCCGTCGTTCTGGCGCATCAGCACGTGGGGTACGTAGCGGCTCGCCTCCTCGGCCCATTTCTCCTCGCCGGGCCGGGCGGGCGAGAAGCGCACCAGGTCGTCTGCGGCGGTGAAGACCCGCATCAGGCCGGGCATCAGCGATTCGACGACGTCGGCGAACTCCGACGTCACGATCTGCGAAGCGCCCTCCTGCTCGTCGCCGAAGGGCTGGCGGTCGTAGTAGGCCAGCGCCTCCCGGCGCAGCACCGACAACACGCTGTCCTGATAGTGGGCGGCCGCCTGCTCTTCGCGGCGCAGCAGGTCGAGCAAGTCGCTGTCGGACAGCGACCGATCGCCTGCCGTCGAGGAAAGGCGACCGGGCATCAGCGTGGGTTACGCCGGCGGAACTCGGCGATCAGCTCCTCAAGCTTCGTGTTGGTGACGGCGGACTCGACACGCAGCCCGATCATCTCCTTGCGGACGTCGCGCAGGTCGGTCTGGATGCCGGCGAGGAACCAGCCGACGCCGACCAACAGCGCGCCGAGAAGGCCGCTGACGATCCATTTGAACGTGTCCATGGGGATGGTCGGCGTGGTCATCGCGGCGGCTGTCTCTTGTTGGTCGGCTCTGACCGTGTCGCGGGGCTTCCTCCTTCGCCCCTGCGGGGCTACGGAGGACAAGACGGAGGGCATGTCACACCACCCATCGCTTGAGCTTGGCGAGCTTCTCCTCGAGACGGCGCTCGGTGGCCCAGTCCTGCTTCAGGACCGGATAGGCGAAGGTAAGCGCGAGGGCATCGCCGTCGTCGGGCGAGGCGAGACCACGACGGCGCATGTCCTGCTTGCGTTCCAGCAGCAGGGCGTTGGCGGCATCGTAGCCATATTCGACGCCGGTGAGATCGGCGGTAAGGTCGCGATCGTCCGGAAGGCAGCCGACGGCGCACCAGTCCTTCATGAATCCCCACATCTCGGCGCGCTTGTTGGCATAGCGCGCCGTGCCATCGTGGCGGTCGGCCTTGCCGCCGAAATCGACGGCGAAGAGGTTGGGGCAACCCAGCTGGTTGAGACGGTCCTGGACGCCCCAGCCGATGCCGGTGCAGTCGACGAACACCGCATCGGGCTTGTGCTCTGCCGCCAGCTCCATGACTCGACCGGCGATCAGCATCAGGTCGGGAATGCGCAGCTTGACGGCCGGGATAGAGCGGCCGTCGAGGCCGCGGCGAAAGCGGATGACGGTCTGATCGCTGCCCTGGCGCGCGATGTCGACTCCCATGATGAGCGGAGACAGCGAATCCTCCAGGAGGTCGCGGCGCACCGCGTCCTCGACCCGCTGCGAATCGATGAACTGCAGGCTGCCGGCGCGCGGGAACTCGCCCCGGACGCGCACGCGCACGAAGTCCGAATCCTCGCCCCAGTCCTTCACCCAGGTCTCGATCTGGCCCTTGTTGGTCATGGCGACCGAGCGCGAATCGATCTGGCGCGGCTGCCAGCGATGCGCGAAGCGGCCCCCGGCGAAGCACTCACGGAAGCGGCCCGTGTTGCGCGTCGGGTTGCCGAAGACGCACCACAGAAGCTCCGTATCGGCGTCGGTCAGGGCACCCTCGATCGTGTCCCAGACCGGATCCGGTATGGCCGAGGCCTCGTCGAGCAGCACGAAGGCGCGACGGCCCTTGTTGTGCAGGCCGGCGATGGCCTCGGTGTTGCTTTCGGACCAGGTGATCGCGTCGACCCGCCAGGTGCGCCCGCGCCCGGGCAGAACGGAATGCAGCGAGGTCGCCGTGTACTCGAACCAGTCGCGGTTGAGGCAAAGGCCATGCCACTTGGCGAGCTCTGGCCAGGTCTTGGTGCGCAGCTGGCCCTCGGTGTTGGCGCTGACGACGCCGCGGGTGTCGCGCAGGGTCGACATCGCCCACAGGATGATCCAGGCGACCAGCGCCGACTTGCCGATGCCGTGGCCGGAGGCGACGGCGCTGCGGACGGCCTTGCCGCCGTCGTGCACGCCGTTGCCCAGGGCGACCAGGATGTCTTCCTGCCAGGGCTCAGGCCCCTTCTCGCGGGCGAGCGCCGTACCGTCGATGCCCCAGGGGAAAGCGTACATGACGTAGCCCAGCGGATCGAAGCGGAAGGCGCCGATCTCCCGGTGCAGGCGGCTTTCGATCTCGAGAGCGCTGGACATCGCGGGCAGGCTCACGAGCGGCGCACGCCGCGCGCGCGTTCTCCCGCGGCCTCGAGCAGGGCCAGCATGTCCGGCGACGCGCGGTGCTCGTGCTCGATGCGCTCGCGCCACAGGTCGCGGCGACGGTTGCGCAGCCAGAACACGCAGGCAGCGGTATCGGCCTCGTAGTGCCGGGTGTAGCTCATCACTTCGGGGCCGTCCGGCGTGGCCACGATCTTCTCGATCTTGCGATCGTAGCCGGTGGCGCGGCTGTAGAGACTTTCGGCGACGTCGGCATCGGCGACGGCGCGGCCCTGGTGCACGGCCTGCTTGAACTCCGGGAACTGCACCAGCCAGGCGCCGATGGTGGAGAGGCTGACCTCGAAGAGCTCGGCCAGTTGCTCGTTGGTCGCGCCGAGGATGCAGAACTTGCGCGCAAGCTTGCAGTATTCGGGCTTGAAGCCGCTGGCCGGTCCGCGCTTTCCCATGATGCCGATCCCTCGTGTCCAACTGCGATGAGAGCCGGCGGGGATAGGCCACAAAATCGGGTTGGGAAGTCAAGCGCCGCGCGCCGTGCACCGCCACCATCTTCCGCGACATCATGGACTCCAGCGAGGTCTGCGGCGGCCCGGGTTGCGGCCGGGCTACCCTGCAGCGTGTGCGCCTGGACGGCGTACTACGGTCGCGTGTAGTGTGCCCTGCACCACACCGCCATTCTGCACCCATCCAAGCTCGTGGCGTGTCCTGCGGGCGTCCCAGGCCCGCAGGGGCCGGCGAAGACTCCAAGCCCAATGAATGTCTTCGCCGGCCGGTCGCTGGCCGCGCCAGGGACCGAAACGAACCTGTTCCTGGAAAGCGACGATGCGGTCCTGGACGTCGGACGGCAGCGGTTCCCGGCCCGGCCACCGAAATGGCGTTGCGCTGCCGTTTGCGTGCAGCTGTGCGGGTTTCAGAACGGCAGCCGCGGCGCGGTTCTCATGACGGCTTGCCGCCCTGCCACGGACGCCAGCGCCGCAGCGGCGACGTCCAGTGGTTGCGCCCGGGCGGATCGAGACCGAGCAGAGCACGGCGCGTGTTCACGGTATCAAGGCTGAAGCGTAAACCGGTTTCGCCTTCGATCAACTCGACAAGCTCGGCATTGGTGCATTCAGTCGCATTGGCCACGAGGATGTGCGTGCAGCGCGGCGTCCATGTCATTCTCGACTTGCGGGCCTGGCGCGTCTCGAACAGCGGCATCGAGGGTCGCAGCGCCTCGATCGCTGCGACAGCACTGCCAGCAATGCCAGCACGCGACGAGACCGGCACGATGCCGGTGGACGCGATGAGCGTGCCGCGCTCGTCGCGCGCGCGTTGCGAGAGCCCATCCAAATCGAACTCGGGCAGCCGGAAACAGGGGATGGCGCCCGGCGCGGGCGTCGACAGCACCGGAGGATATCGAGTGTCAGGCATGGGTATAACTTGACACAACAGACGTCATCAGTCAATAATCTAGGTTATGCTATACATGACAGCAGTGCATGCAACCACGGAGCTTCCATGTCGACACTGGGCGAACGGGTCAAGGAGGAGCGCAAGGCCAAGGGCTGGTCGCAGGCCGAGCTGGCGCGCAGGGTCACCCATGCGGGCTACCAGATCACGCAGGGCGGCATCGCCCAGATCGAGCGGCGCGGCGAGACCGAGCCCAAATCCATCGTCCAGCTGGCCACGGCGCTGGGCGTCTCGGTGCACTGGCTACAGAGCAGTCGCGGCGACAAGATGGCAGGCATCGCCGCCGGAGACGGCGAGCAGCTCAGCATGCTGGCCGGCGGGCGTCGCAGCCGCCCGGCAGGCGCGAGCGGCGCGCGGCTCGATCCGCGGCAGCGGCTCCAGGTCTTCGCCTCGGCGCAGGGCGGCAGCGAAGGAGCCATGGTGCTCAGCAACGAGCCGGTCTCCTGGCTGCCGCGCGATCCGCGGCTGGAGGGCGTGGCCGATGCCTATGGCTGCTTCGTGTCGGGCGAATCGATGGAGCCCGCCTACGAGCGCGGCAACATCCTATTGGTCAACCCATCGGCGCAGCCCGAGCCCGGCGACGACATCGTCTTCATGCGCGACGGCAAGGATGGGCAACGTTATGTGCTGATCAAGCGCCTGGTGAAGGTGAATGCGCAGAGCTGGACGGTGAAGCAATACAATCCGGCAAAGACCTTCACGCTGTCGCGCAAGGAGTGGCCCAAGGCGCATGTGGTGATCGGCAAATACAACAAGGCAGGCTGAGGCTGGGCTCCCCTATCTCGCAACGAGACGAACGAGAGGTCCGGAGATCCTGGCCGGCATCAGGCCGGCCAGCCAGAGGCCCGCCGTCAGCCCGATCGGGAACGCCACGCGCGGCCGGTTGCGCGCGATGCCCCGACGGATGACTGAGGACGCGCGCTCCGCCGACATCAGGAAAGGCATGTCGTAAGGCCAGCGCTCGGTGATCCTGCTGGTGATGAAGCCCGGGCACACGACCGTCACGCCGACCCCTCGACCGGCGAGAGAGTGCCGAAGGCTTTCCCCCCAAACCCGGACGGCGGCTTTTGTCGCGTTGTAGGTCGCCGCATACGGGAGGCCGAGGAAGCCCGCGAGGGACGCCATGACGGCGACCTGGCCATGCCCGCGCGAGGCAAGCCGCGGCAACAGAGGCAACACCGTGTTGAAGACCCCGCCAATGTTCACGGCGACGGTTCGGTGAGCGAGAGCGAGGTCGGTCAGCCGCGCGTTGTCGATGTCGGGCGATATGCCGGCATTGGCGATGGCAAGGTCGACCGGCGCCTCGTCATCGACGGCAAGGAGCCAGCGCGCCATGGCATCGTCATCGGTGACATCGATGCGCCTGGCATCGACAACCGCCCCACGGTCCCGGCAGGCGGCAGCGACCGCAGCCAAGCGGTCGGGGTCGCGACCGCCGAGCGCCAGGGCGACGCCGGGGGCTGCGTAGTCGCGTGCAAGCGCTTCGCCGATGCCGCTCGAGGCGCCTGTGATCACGATGCTGCGAAAATGAGGCATGCAGCATGCTTTGCCTCGGTGCCTGCCGTTCGAGCAAGAGCAACGTCAGGGAACGCGTCTCGCCCCCGGGGGAAAACTCATCGCGCTTGAACCGCCGGTGACGATCTGTAGGTTGAAGCCTCATCAAAGCATTGAGGGGGCATTTTGGGGAGTTTCCATGCGGTCGATGTGCATGTCGGCAGAAGGCTGCGACAAAGGCGGGCACTGCTCGCCATGAGTCAAAGCGAGCTCGGCAAGGCGGTCGGCGTGACCTTCCAGCAGGTCCAGAAGTACGAACGCGGTTCCAACCGCATGGGATCGAGCCGACTCTACGAATTCGCGACGGTGCTCGGCGTGCCGGTCTCGTATTTCTTCGAGGAGATGCCGTCCCACGCGCTCGCGGGCCAGCCCAAACCGGGCCGCGGCGGCAAGGGCTTCGGCGAAGCCGGCACGCCCTTCGCCGAAGACAAGGACCCGCTGATCAAGCGCGAGACGCTGGAGCTGGTGCGGGCCTACTACAAGATCCGGGAAGGCCGCGTGCGCAGGCGCATCTTCGAGACGATCAAGGCCGTGGGCGCCGCCAGCCATGCCGCGGTTCTGGGCGGGCGGAAGAAACGCTGAGCCCCTGCGGCGGACGGGGACAGCCCGCAAAGGCGGCCAATCGGCCGCCTTTCGTTTTGTTGATCGTGTTCAGCACCTGCCGGCACAGGGTCGCGCGATACCAGTCGAAGAACACCGTGAAGGAAGACCGTGCAACGGCCGGTAGCGGCGGTAAGGGCTTCGGGGACAACGACGCACGCAGAGCCGCCTTTGGAGGATGGTTTTCCAAATTCCCGGTGGGAATATCGAGGGCGCCTGCCCAACGTCCCCTTACGCCCCCACCGGGCCAATCGACAGTTGTACTGAAGAACACCAGCTGGTAAAATTGGGGTTCTTCATAAGTATCTCTGCCCGGCTACCAGTTTTTCCCCCCGGTGGCCGGGCGATTTTTTTTGCCGAATCGACGGTCCTCCAAGGCCGTGCGCCCGGCCATTGTCGCCCGCCGCGAGGCCGTGCAAGCTTGCGGCGGGACGGGGAACAAATGGGCACAGCAATCCGCATCGAAAAGAATGGCCGTCAGCTTGAAGTCCGGGCGCTGATCACCGCAGGCGATTGGCAGATCTGGGTCTTCGAGAAGGGAGCCAGGATCTACCTGTACGACGTCGTCCCCTACGAACCGGGCGAGAGCACGGCGCGCATCGAGGGCATGCTGTACCGTGCCAGACAGCGGATCGAGAACGACTCGGTCACACTTCCCCTCGCGCAGCAATCGCCGAGGCCAACGGCAACGCCGTGAAGGCCGCCGTGCCAGGTCTCACATTTTGCCGGTCAATCCAGCCAGGTCCCGGATAGAGTCCTCGAACCATCCGATCCGTTCTTCCTGGGCGCCCAGCATGGGCGCTCTGTCGATCTGATGGGCCACCTCCTGAATGCGTTCGCAGACCGTCGCGTCTTCATCCACCACCCGCTTGAAGTAGTGCAGGTAGATGGGATGGCGAAAAAGGTCGGTCACCGGCCGCGTCGTCCGGGCGAGCCAAGAGATGTCAGCGGTGAAGGGCGCGGGATAAGACCAGCTACGGAAGGTCGTCCGGTCGGTCGCGACGGGAACGTACTGCATGATGTTGCAGTACCAGAAGGGCCTGTCGGCATCGACGTGCGCGACCACCAGGTTCGGCAGGATCTGAAGGACGAAGAAGTGGTCGGAGCGATAGGTACCGCTGCGGCAGCCGGCCAGCAGCCTGTCGAAGCAGCGCTCGTCGTCACTGAACAAATAGGCGCTGTTGGCGCCCAACCGGAAATATCGGCGCATCGACAGGGAGGGGAGCCAGCCATGGCGGCCCAACGTCGAGGGATGGATTGTGGGACCGTGATAGTCGTCCAGAGTGATGTGGAGATTGAGCTTCCAATGGGCATGGATCGGACGCTCCATGTAAAGAGGTCGCGCCTTCACGTGCGAAATCGCCTGGAGAATCGGGAAGGCATCGCCCAGATACTGTTCCAGCGACGGCGCCGCCGCGGACGATGGAAAGCGCCCGAAGATCATCGATCCGCAGGTTGCCAGCTCGATCGGCCGCAGGCGCGCCCCAAGTTCGTGCGGCAGCTTGCCAAAGACCATCTTGCAGATGGGGGCACCGACGACCAGCCCGTCACGATTGTACTGCCAGCCGTGAAAACCACAGACCACCGGGCCACTGCCCCTGGCATCGCGGCGTAGGGGATAGAAGCGGTGGGCGCACACGTTCTCGAAGCCGCGCAGCTCCTCGCCGAAACGCTGAACGAAGACCGAGCGCGTTGCAATGGAGGCGCGGAACCAGTCGCCGTCCCGTGCGACGTCGCCGGCGAGACCAAGGAAGGTCCAGGCAAGGGCCAGGCGGCGTTGCTCGTCGCGAAAGGCCTGGGGATCTATGAGGGCCTGCGCCCAATTCGCCAGGAACCCAGACATGAAGTGCCAAGTCCGCCTTTCCCGGCAGAGTTGTCGCGCTGGCGGCAGGGTATGAAGCGCGCACGGTCGCCGTCAAGGCGCGGACGCCCAACCGCGGCAGGCGTGGGCCTGACGCAAGAACGGCCTTCCGGTAACCGCCGGCAGGAACGCACCTGCCAACTTGCGGTGCAAACAGCTGTACGCGGCAGGAGACCGCTCCTACAAAAGGCAATGGCGCCCATCGAGCCGATCGACATGACCAGCCCCCCTATTCTCCCCTACTTCGATTTCATCCTTGCCATGCTGGCGCAAGCCAACCGGTCAGTCGAGACGAGCTTCGGACGCCATGTCCATTTCGGTTTCTGGACCGACCCCAAAACGGCCACCGGCAGCGACGACGACTACGCCCGGGCTGCGGAGCGGCTTTCGCTGGAACTTTGCCAAGCAGCCCACATTGCGTCAGGCGACCGCGTGCTCGATGCCGGTTGCGGGTTCGGCGGCACGCTGGCTTTTCTCAACGAGCGCCATCGTGACATGTACCTGGTCGGCCTCAATCTCGAGAGCCGCCAGCTCGAGCGGGCGCGCCAGCTGATCCAGCCGGCGGCCGGCAATGCGCTGGAGCTGCACCAGGGCGACGCCTGCGCGCTGCCCTTCGCCGACGCAAGCTTTGACCGCGTGCTGGCGGTGGAATGCATCTTCCACTTCCCCAGTCGCGCACGGTTCCTCGGCGAAGCGTTCCGGGTGCTGCGCCCAGGTGGGACCTTGGCACTCTCCGACTTCGTCCCCTCGACCCTGGCCCTGCCGATCGCCCGCGCCGCCACGGAGGCGCCGATGCTGGCGCGCTACCAGTATTTCGGCCGTTGCAATATCGGCTGCACGGCCGCCGGCTATCGCCGCCTGATCCGCCGGGTGGGATTTGAACCCTTGGCGGAGCGGAACGTGACGCGGAACATCCTGCCGACCTATCGCTACCTAAAGGGACTGCTCAGCCACGCCGCCGCCATCGACGGCATTACCGGACCGGTCACCCACTTCCTGGAGGTGCTGCGGGCGGCAAGCGCCCTCGGGCTGCTCAACTACTACCTGATGGCATTCCGCAAGCCGGCGGACGGGATCTAGTACCGACTTCCATTGAACGCTGATTCACAGAACACCTCATCCTTATATGGGGGATGAGTAGTCAAGAGGTTGATGATGGCATCCTTTGGTTCGACCGAAGGGCCCATCCTTTCGTCCCGACCGCTGAAGTTGTGGAGCGCCGCGCGCCAGGGCGGTCAA
>JAKFVH010000053.1 GCA_021732285.1 Reyranella sp.
GCCGAGGTTGGCCACGCTCGGCCACCGGCACGTCGATTGCGATCACCTCGCGGATGCGGCCGGGGCGGCGCGACAGCACGACGACGCGGTCGGCGAGGCGGGCGGCCTCTTCGAGATTGTGGGTGACATAGACGCGGGTGCTCTTCTCGCGCGCCCAGATCGCCAGAAGGTCCTCCATCAGGAGCTCGCGCGTCTGCGCGTCGAGGGCCGACAAGGGCTCGTCGAGCAGCAGCACCGCCGGCCGCACGACCAGGGCGCGGGCGATGCCGACGCGCTGGCGCATGCCGCCGGAGAGCTGCTTGGGATAGGCCGAGGCGAACTCAGCAAGGCCGGTGAGCGCCAGGGCCGCGGCGATGCGCTCGCGCCGTTCAGCGGCGCCGAGGGCGCGATGCTCCAGCGCCAGGCCGACGTTGTCGGCGACACTGCGCCACGGCAGCAGGGCGAAATCCTGGAAGATATAGGTGAAGGGGTTGAGCGAGTCGGCCGGCGGCGAGCCGGAGAAGGTGACGCGACCGGCCGTCGGCTCGAGCAGGCCGCCGACAATGCCGAGCAAGGTCGACTTGCCGCAGCCCGACGGGCCGATCAGCGCGACGGTCTCGCCATCGGCGATGTCGAGCTCGATGCCGGACAACGCTTCGACGGTGCCGTAGCTGTGCGAGACCTTCTCAATGTGCAGCGGCATCGGCTGCCATGGTGACGAGGATCGCACGGTTGGAGACCTGCTGGCCCTCCTTGACCGCCACCGATTCGACCTTGGCGTCGAGCGCGGCCTTGAGCTGGTGCTGGATCTTCATGGCCTCCAGCACGATCAGCGTCTGGCCCTTGGTGACGGTGTCGCCGGCCGCGACGTTGATGGCGACGATCTTGCCGTCCATCGGCGCGCGCAGCTTGCCGTCACTGCCGGCCGCCGCCGTGGCGGGCGGCGCATAGGTCTTGTCGGTGAAGCGGATGGTCAGCGCATCGAGGTCGACGATGACGTCGTCGCCGTCGATGTGGAACGGAACAGGTTCGATCTTCTCGGGCCCCGTCACCTGCAGCAGGCGCTCGGTATTGCCGACCGCGAGCCTGACCGGGGTCGGTTCGGGGTTTGAATTGCGCCAGCCGCGCAGCGTCACCGGATAGCGCTCTGCCGATTGCTGCCACAGCAAGGCGGCGGCGAGCTGCCAATGCGCGTCGCTGATGGCAGGGGCGGGGAACTCGTGCTTGCCTAAAAATGCCGTCGTCGCCTTGCCTGCGGCGAACTCCGGATGCTCCAGCAGGCGGATCAGGAAGTGCCGGTTGGTGACCGGTCCCAGTACGACGGTCTCGCGCAGTGCCTGCACCAGCCGCGTGCGTGCCTCCTCGCGCGTCCCGCCATGGGCGATCACCTTGGCGATCATGGGGTCGTAGAAGGGCGAGATCGTAAGCCCAACCCTTATGCCGTGGTCGATGCGCACGCCCGCGCCGGTCGCCGGCCGCCAGAAATCGATGCGCCCAGTCTGCGGCAGGAAGCCGGCATAGGCGTCCTCGGCATAGAGCCTGACCTCGATGGCGTGGCCGTTGAAGGCGAACTGCTCCTGGGTGAGCGGCAGCTTCTCGCCGGCCGCGACCTTGAGCTGCCAGGCCACGAGATCCTGGCCGGTGATCGCCTCGGTCACCGGATGCTCGACCTGCAGGCGAGTGTTCATCTCCAGGAAGTAGAAGGCCTCGTCGGCGCCCAGCAGGAACTCGACCGTGCCGGCGCCGCGATAGCCGATGGCGCGGGCGGCCGCGACGGCTGCCGCGCCCATGCGCCGGCGCAGGTCGGCGTCCACGGCGGGCGAGGGCGCCTCCTCGATCACCTTCTGATGGCGGCGCTGCACCGAGCAGTCGCGCTCGCCGAGATGGATGACGTTGCCGTGGGCGTCGGCGAAGACCTGGATCTCGACGTGGCGCGCGTCGACCACGGCTTTCTCGAGGATAAGCTCGCCCGAACCGAAGGCGCTCTCGGCCTCGGTGCGCGCCGTGCGGATCGCTTCCACAAGATCGGCGTCGCGCTCGACCAGGCGCATGCCGCGGCCGCCGCCGCCGGCGGCCGCCTTGACCATCACCGGCAGGCCGATCTTGCGCGCTTCCTTCTCGAGGTTGGCATCGCCCTGGTCGGCACCCTGGTATCCCGGCACGCAAGGGACTCCGGCATCGATCATGCGCCGCTTGGCGGCGGCCTTGTTGCCCATGGCGGCAATGGCCGAAGGCGGCGGGCCGATAAAGGCCAGGCCCGCCTTCTCGCAGGCCGCTGCGAAGGCCTCGTTCTCGGACAGGAAGCCGTAACCCGGGTGCACGGCGTCGGCGCCGGACTTGTGCGCCGCCTCCAGGATGCGGTCGATGCTGAGATAGCTCTCGCCGACCGGCGAGGGGCCGATGCGCACCACCTCGTCGGCGAAAGCAACGTGCGGGGCGTCCCGGTCGGCGTCGGAATAGACCGCGACGGTGCGATAGCCCATCGCCTTGGCCGTGCGCATGACGCGCCAGGCGATCTCGCCGCGGTTGGCGACCAGGACCTTGGAAAAGCTCATTTCAACGGCCGCCCGTCCTTGGTGAGGTAGTCGCAGCTCTTGGCACCGTCGCGGACCATCATGTCGATGTCGGAATAGTATGCGACCTCTTCTCTCGTGCGCGTGCCGACCTCGAGCACGCGCGCGGTCTTGTTCGAGCGATTGACGAGGTGATGCCCGTTGCCCGTGCCGGCACGGAAGCCCGCAACCATGCCCGGCCGCAGCACCGTCTCGCCCTCGTCGGTCACCAGCACGACCTCGCCCTCGAGGACGTAGACGAACTCATCCTGCTGCTCGTGCCAATGGCGCTGCGAGGACCAGGTGCCGGGCGGCAGGTCGAGCAGGTTGACGCCGAACTGCGACAGCCCGAACACATCGCCCAGCGCGCGGCGGATCCGATTGCGGCAGGGGGCATCGTGTGGCGCGGGATAGTCGGTTCCCTGGCGGGCCGGCAGGTCGAGGGCCGTGACGGCGATCATTCGGTCACCCATTTCGGCTGTCTCTTCTCGGCGAAAGCGCGGAGACCCTCGGCGGCCTCGGGGCTGCGCCGGGCCTCGGCGAAGCGGTCGGCGGCGAAGTCGAGCACCGAGGAAAGCGGCTCGCTGCCCACTTTCATCACCACGGCCTTGGTCAGGGCGTTGGCGAGCGGGGCGCAACGGTCGATCTGCTTCAGGATTTCTTCCAGCTTGGCGTCGAGCGCCGCCGAATCCTTGACCAGGTGATGGGCAATGCCCAACCGCAGCGCTTCCGGGCCCTTGAAGCGCGCCGCCGTCAGGGCGAGATGGCGTGTTTGCGGCACGCCGATGCGGGCGGCGACGAAGGGCGCGATCTGCGCCGGCACGATGCCGATCGCGGTCTCGCTCATGGCGAAGCCTGCGTCCTCGGTGCAGATCGCGACGTCCGAGACGCAGAGCAGGCCGAAGCCGCCAGCGATGGCGTAACCTTCCACGGCGGCGACGACGACCTGCGGCGTGGTGTTCACCATCTCGAGGAAGGTGCCGTATTCGCGGTTGTTGAGCGCGATCGGATCACGTTCGCCGAGCCGCCTCTCGGTGATGCTCTGCTCCATGTTCTTGAGGTCGGCGCCGGCGCAGAAGGTGCCGCCGGCGCCGCGCAGGATCACGACCTTGATGTCGCGGCGGTCACGCAGGTTCTGGAAGACCGTGCGCAGCTCGCCGATCAGGGTCGGGTTCAGCGCGTTCTTGACCTGCGGGCGGTTGAGCGTGACGTGCAGGCGCGAGCGCTCGCGGCGCAGCAGCAGGGTCTCGTACTTGGACGCGAATTCAGCCATTTGCATCCTCCTTACCCGTCACCCCGAGCGACGCCGAGGGGCCTCTTCATGTGCGCCGGCCGAAGAAGAGGTCCCTCCACTTCGCTTCGCTCCGGTCGGGATGACGGACTAGACATCACCGGTTTTCCAGACGCGGCAGCGTACCCATGAGCTTGGAAATGATCTGCAGCATGACCTCGTCGGCGCCGCCGCCGATCGAGGCCAGGCGCGAATCGCGGAACGAGCGGGCGGTCGGCGATTCCCAGAGATAGCCCGCGCCGCCCCAGTATTGCAGGCAGCCGTCGGTCACCAGGCGCAGCATGCGGCCCGCCTTGAGCTTGGCCATCGAGGCCAGCATGGTGACGTCGGTGCCGTCGAGATATTCCTCGCAGGCGCGGTAGCAGAGCGAGCGCACCAGCTCGACCTCGGTGCGGAACTCGGCGAGCTTGAAATGGATCACCTGGTTGTCGAGCAGGGGCCTGCCGAACACCTTGCGCTCGCGGGTGTACTCGACCGTCTGGTCGATCAGGCGCTCCATGCCGACCACGGCCGAGATGGCGCCCCACAACCGCTCCTCCTGGAACTGCTGCATCTGGTAGACGAAGCCCATGCCTTCCTGGCCGATGGTGTGGCGCACCGGCACCTTCACCTCGTCGAAGAAGATCTGGGCGGTGTCGGAGGAACGCATGCCGAGCTTGTCGAGTTTCTTCACGACCTGGACGCCCTTGGTCTTCATCGGGACCACGATCAGGGACTTGTTCTTGTGCACCGGGCCTTCGCCGGTGTTGGCCAAAAGGCACATCCAGTCGGCCTGGGTGCCGTTGGTGGTCCACATCTTGCCGCCGTTGATCACCCAGTCGCCGCCGGCGCGCTTGGCCGTGGTCTTGAGCGAGGCGACGTCGGAGCCGGCGCCGACTTCGGAGACGCCGAGACAGGCGACGTAATCACCGGCGATCGACGGGGCTAAAAATTCCTTGCGCAGCGCGTCGCTGCCGTAGCGGGCCAGCGCCGGCGTCGCCATGTCGGTCTGCACGCCGATCGCCATCGGCACCGAGCCGCAATTGATGTGGCCCAGTTCCTCGGCCATCACCATGGCGTAGGAATAGTCGAGGCCCATGCCGCCGTATTCCGTCGGTTTGTTGATGCCTAAAAGCCCTGCATCGCCCAACTTCTTGAAGACCTCATGGGCGGGGAAAATGCCGTCTTCCTCCCACTTGTCGACATGCGGATTGATGTCCTTGTCGATGATGGCGCGCAACGTGCGGCGGATCTCGGCATGTTCAGGGGTGAATTGCACGACTTGTCTCCTTTTGGGAGCGCGGGCCTCCGGCCCGCTCATGATGCGGGCCAGAGGCCCGCGCTCCCATATTCATCGGTTGCCCAGCCGAGGCAGCGTGCCCATCAGCTTGGAAATGATCTGCAGCATGACCTCGTCGGCGCCGCCGCCGATCGAGGCCAGGCGGCCGTCGCGGTAGCTGCGGGCGACGGGATTGTCCCAGAGGTAGCCCGCGCCGCCCCAGTACTGCAGGCAGGCGTCCGACACCTCGCGGCGCAGGCGACCCGCCTTCAGCTTGGCCATCGAGGCCAGCATCGTGACGTCGGTGCCGGCGAGGTACTCCTCGCAGGCGCGATAGACCAGCGAGCGCAGGGCCTCGACCTCGCTCTTGAGCTCGGCCAGGCGGAAATGGATCACCTGGTTGTCGAGCAATGGCCGGCCGAACACCTTGCGCTCGCGCGTGTACTCGATGGTGGCGTTGATGATGCGGTCGCAGCCCATCAGGGTGCCGGCGCCGGCCCACAGCCGTTCCTCCTGGAATTGCTGCATCTGGTAGATGAAGCCCGAGCCCGGCTCGCCGATCGTGTAGCGCACCGGCACCTTCACCTCGTCGAAGAAGGTCTGCACGGTGTCCGAGGCGCGCATGCCGAGCTTGTCGAGCTTTTTAACGATCTGGACGCCCTTGGTCTGCATGGGCACCACGATCAGCGACTTGTTCTTGTGCGCCTGGCCGTCGCCGGTGTTGGCCAAAAGGCACATCCAGTCGGCTTGCGCGCCGTTGGTCGTCCACATCTTGCCGCCGTTGATCACCCAGTCGCCGCCGACGTGGCGCGCCGTGGTCTTGATCGAGGCGACATCGGAGCCCGCGCCGGTCTCCGATACGCCGAGGCAGGCGACATAGTCGCCGCTGATCGACGGCGCCAGGAACTCCTGGCGCAACTCGTCGCTGCCGTAGCGGGCCAGTGCCGGCGTCGCCATGGAGATCTGCACGCCCGTCGCCATGGGGATCGAGCCACCGTTCACCAGTCCCAGCGATTCCGAGCAGATCATGGCGTAGGAGAAATCGAGCCCCGAGCCGCCGTATTCGACGGGCTTGTCGACGCCCAAAAGGCCGGCATCGCCCATCTTCTTGAACAGCTCATGGGCGGGGAAGGCGCCTTCCTTCTCCCATTCGTCGACATTGGGATTGATCTCGCGATCGATCAGCGTCTTCCAGGTCTGGCGCAGGGCCTCGTGCTCGGGCGTGAATTTCATCGCTTACATCCTTGCGACGCCGAAGGTGATGGGATTGAGCGGCCGCACGATCGATTCGCGGGCGATCGACAGGGTGAAGGCGAGGATGCGCCGCGTGTCGCGCGGATCGATGATGCCGTCGTCCCACAGGTGCGCCGTGCCGTAGAGCGCCGTCGATTCGCGGTCGAACTGGGCGACGATGCCTTTGTACATCTTGTCGATCTCGGCGTGCGGCGGTTCCTTGCCCTCGCGCAGGAACTTCTGCTCGGTCACGGTCTTCATGACGCCGGCCGCCTGCTCGCCGCCCATGACGGCGGTGCGGTTGTTGGGCCAGGCGAAGATGAAGCGCGGGTCGTAGGCGCGGCCGCACATGCCGTAGTTGCCGGCGCCGAAGCTGCCGCCGATCACGATGGTGATCTGCGGCACGGTCGCATTGGCCACCGCCTGGATCATCTTCGAGCCATGCTTGACGATGCCGCCGCGCTCGGCGTCGGTGCCGACCATGTAGCCGGTGGTGTTCTGCAGGTAGACGATGGGCGTGCCCTGCTGGCAGCAGAGCTGGATGAACTGCGCGGCTTTCACCGAGCCCTTGGTGGTGATCGGCCCGTTGTTGCCGATGAAGGCCACCGGCTCGCCCTCGATCTCGGCCCAGCCGCAGATCGTCTGCTGGTCGTAGAGGCCCTTGAACTCGAGGAAGTCCGAGCCGTCGACCAGGCGGGCGATCACCTCGCGCACGTCGTAGGGATCCTTGTACGAGGGCGGGACGACACCGCAGAGCTCGTCGATGTCGTACAATGGCTCCTTGAAGGACCTCGGCGTGCCGGGCGGCAGCTTGTCGTTCCAGTGCCATTTGGCGATGACCTCGCGCGCCATGCGGATGGCGTCGGCGTCGTTCTCGGCCATCCATTCGGCAACGCCGGAGACGGTGGCGTGCATCTCCGCGCCGCCCAGCTCCTCGTCGGTGGCGATCTCGCCGGTCGCGGCCTTGAGGAGCGGCGGGCCGGCCAAAAACACCTTGGCCTGGTTGCGCACCATGATGACGTAGTCGGAGAGGCCGGGCAGATAGGCGCCGCCCGCGGTCGACGAGCCGTGCACCACGGTGACCTGCGGGATGCCGCGCGCCGACATGCGCGCCTGGTTGGCGAAGCCGCGGCCGCCCGGCACGAAGATCTCGGCCTGGTACAGAAGATTGGCGCCGCCCGATTCGACCAGGTTCACGACCGGCAGCTTGTTCTCCATCACGATCTGCTGGATGCGCTGGCCCTTGCGCTGGCCGGAGGGCGCGACCGTGCCGCCCTTGATGGCGGAGTTCGACGCGGTCACGACGCAGCGCACGCCCTCGACGTAGCCGATGCCGGCGACCGAGCCGCCGCCGGCGCTCGATCCGTCCTTGTCGTCATGCATGCGGTAGCCCGCGAGCGGCATCAGTTCGAGGAACGGCGCGCCGCGATCGAGCAGGAGCGCGATGCGCTCGCGCGGCATCAGCTGTTTCCTCTTGCGGAAGCGGTCCCGTGATTTCTCCGACGTCGCCTGCACGCTCGCCTCGGCGGCGCGAAACTCGGCGACGGCCAAAAGCATCTTTTCGCGGTTGTTCTTGTAGTCGTCGCCGTTGCGGTCGACCTGGCTTTCGATGATCGGCATGTCTTTCAGCCGCCCAGCACTTTGGGCCTCACCGCAAGGTGAAAGCCGTTGAATTCGTGGACCCGTTCCACCGGCCGCAGCTCCATCGAGCGGTTGCCGAGCGGCGTGCCGCCGTCGATGCGGATCTCGGTGCCGGTGATGTAGGCTGCGGCGTCGCTCAGCAGGAAGCACACCGCGCCGGAGACTTCGCTCTCCGTGCCGAGCCGTCCCAGCGGGCAGTAGCCTTTCAGCTTGGGGATCTGCTCCTTGAACTCACCTTGATAGGTGTCCATGCCCGAGGAGGCGATCCAGCCCGGCGACACGGCGTTCACCCGCACGCCGGCATAGGCCCATTCGTGAGCGAGCGTCATCGAGAGGTTCACCATGCCGGCGCGCGCCGCGCCGGTGTGCGCCATGTTGGGAAAACCGTTCCTCATGTCGGCGGCCATGTTCACGATCGAGCCGCCGTGCTTTTCCATCGACTGGGTGAAGACCTCGCGGCTGACGATGAAGCCGCCGGTGAGGTTGTTGCGCACCACCACATCGAAGCCTTTCGCGCTCATGGCGGCGGCGGCGGAGGGGAACTGGCCGCCGGCATTGTTGAACAGGCCGTGGATTCGGCCGTTCTTCGCCACGATGTTGGCGATCGCTTCCTTGACCTGCGCTTCCTCGCGGATGTCGAAGGCGTGCGTCTCGCAGCTGCCGCCAGAGGCTTCGATCTCGGCCTTCACCGTGGCGAGCTTGTCGGGCTTGCGGCCGGTGATCGCGACATGCGCGCCGAGGGCCGCGACCTCGTGCGCCGTGCAGCGGCCGATGCCGCTGCCGCCGCCGGTGACGATGATGGTCTGGCCCTCAAACAGCCCCGGCTTGAAGACCGAGCGATACGACATGTTTCCTCACCTGAACGGCCGTTCATCGGCCTGTATTTGACGTTTACGTAAAGGTCAAGTAAGCCCCCAGAGAACTCGCCGACTGGAGGAACACGACATGACCTTGGCTGAACTCACCGCGAAAATGAAGGAAGGGGCCTCGAAGAAGTCCTCGTTCGGCAACACCGTCAAGTTCGCCACCGACCAGGGTGTCGTCTACATCGACGGCAACCAGAATCCGCCGTCCGTCACCAATGACGACAAGGCCGCCGACTGCACCTTGCGCATGGATTTCGGCGACTTCTCCGACATGATCGCCGGCAAGCTCGACGGCATGACGGCCTTCATGACCGGCAAGCTCAAGATCGAAGGCGACATGGGCGTCGCCATGAAGCTGCAGAGCATCCTGCGCTAGTTCGATTGCCGGGCAGTCCGAAAGACTGTCAAATGCCACGCCTGCTGATCGTAAACTGCTCGCCGGACGCGCTGCTGCAGCGCGTCGCCGCCGAGGGCAGCCGGAAATACGATGCCCTGTTCATGGAATCGATCGGCCGGCATGTGCCGCAAGGCCAGACGCTCGAGCATTTCACCCTGAACGTCGTTGACGGCGAGGGCCTTCCGCAGGGCGTGCAGATCGGCGATTTCGATGGTGTCTGGATTTCGGGCTCGCCGTTCAACGCCTATGAGCTCGACCAGCCAACGGTGCGTGAGCAAATCGAGCTCGCCCGTGCCATCTGGCAGTCCGGAGTGCCGACGTTCGGCTCCTGCTGGGGCTTGCAGCTCATGACGGCGGCGCTGGGCGGCACGGTCCATCTCAATCCGCGCGGACGCGAGATCGGCGTGGCGCGCCGCATTCGTCCGACTCCAGCCGGCCGCGGCCACGCCCTGCTGCGCGGTAAGGAGCGGACGTTCGACGCTCTCTGCACCCATGAGGACGAGGTGGCGACGCTGCCGCCGGGCGCGACGGTGCTGGCTTCCAACGAAACCAGCGCCGTGCAGGCGGCCACGATCAGCGAGGGCGGGCGGAGCTTCTGGGGCGTGCAATACCATCCCGAGTTCGATTTCGCCGCCGTCGCCGCCATCATCGCCATCCGCGTCGAGCGCCATCTTGACGAAGGCCTGGCCCGCTCGCGCGAGGAAGTAGCCAACATCGTGGCGGACTTCCGCGACCTCGCCCGCGATCCGGCGCGCAAGGACCTGGCCTGGCGCTACGGCGTCGGCGCGGACGTTCTCGACCCCAAGCAGCGCACCGCCGAGTTCGGCAACTGGCTTTTGGCGGAGGTGCTGCCCGCGGCAGCCAGGCGCTGATCTTCGCCTGGACTACGGCTCGCGGCTCTTGTGATAGTGCCGCCGCGCCTTGGCGCGGTTGCCGCAGGCCGACATCGAGCACCAGCGCCGCTTGCCGGCGCGGCTGTCGTCCAAAAACAGCCAGCCGCATTCGGGGTTGGCGCAGCGCCTGACCTTGTCGAGCTTGCCGCCGGTCAGAAGGTCACCCGCCGTCCACAGCACCGGCGCGAGCTGGCCGAGCGCCGTCGAGCCGCGCATGTCGACATCCCACGAGAAGCCGCTGCGCTCGCGGCGCAGCGTCGTGCGGGTAGGCGAGGCGGCCAGCAGGTCGTTCAGCGCCTCGAGGTCGGGAGCGGCCGGCGGCTTGCCGCGGCTCGTCGCGTCGAAGACGCGATAGATCGTCTCGCGCGCCTCGATCGCGCGCTCGAACTCGCGCTTGGCGAGCGGCCGCGCCTCCTTGGAGATGTTTCCCGCGGCCCAGGCGGACAGGTCCTCGGCCGAGTTCAGGGTTTCGGTCGGAACGGGCTGGCCGCGCCAATAGCGGGTGTTGGCGAACTCCAGGCAAAGGTCGGGGCGGTTCACCATTCTGACTTAGTAACCGGTTGACCGGTTGACAAGCACGATGCTGTGACTTAACCATATAACCGGTTAACTAGTCAATCGGAGGAAAAGACGATGTTCGACCATGTTTCGATCGGCGTTGCCGACATCGCGCGCTCGAAGAAGTTTTATGACGCGGCGCTGGCGCCGCTGGGATTCAGCCTTTTGAGCGACGGCGAGAGCTCGCTGGGGTATGGCGAGAAGGCGGTACAGCTCTGGCTCGGCGCGACCAAGAAGCCGGTGAAGGCCGACATGGATTCCGGGCTGCACTTCTGTTTCCTCGCCAAGGACCGCGCCGCGGTCGATGCCTTCCATGCCGCCGCGCTCAAGGCGGGCGGCCAGGACAACGGCAAGCCCGGTGTGCGCGCCGACTACGGCCCGAAATATTACGCCGCGTTTGCCATCGACCCCGACGGCTATCGCATCGAGGCCTACTGCGGGAAGTAGCCTTGCGCACGGCGTCGTGGCATCCAATCTTGGAGCGATGACGACGCGCGATGTTCAAGTGGCGACGGTGGCCGAAAGGGATGCCGTCAATGCCATCCTGACCCTGGCGTTCAGCAGCGACCCCGCGAGCCGCTGGACGTGGCCCGATCCCAAAGCCTATCTCGAGGCCTTCCCGCATTTCGCCATCGCTTTCGGCGGGGCGGCCTTCGCGACGGGCAGCGCGCTACGCGTCGGCTCGGCCGGCGCGGCGCTGTGGCTGCCGCCGGGAACGGATTCCGACGAGGCGGCGATGAACGACCTGATGATGCGGACGGCCGATGCGGCGACGGCGATCGACGGCCCGCAGCTCGTGCAGCAGATGGCGAGCTATCACCCGAGGGAGCCGCACTGGTACCTGCCGCTGCTGGGCGTCGACCCGGCGCACCAGAACAAGGGCGTGGGCGGCGCGCTGCTGCGCCACATCACCGACCGCTGCGATCGCGACGGCGCGCTCGCCTATCTCGAATCGTCGAACCCGCGGAACATCCCGTTGTACGAGCGGCATGGCTTCGAGATCGTGGGCCGTGCGCAGTCCGGCCAGTCGCCGGTGATCACGCCCATGCTGCGCAAGCCCCAGAGAAGATGACGAGGCGATGAGGAGGCGATGATGCTGCGAGGAGGCTGTTTCTGCCGCGCCGTGCGCTACGAGATCGACGCCGAGCCTACCAACGAGACGATCTGCCATTGCACGATGTGCCGGCATGTCGCCGGCGCGCCGTCGGTGGCGTGGTTCAGCGTGCCGCCGGACTCGCTCCGGTTCGTGGCCGGCGAGCCCCAGCACTTCAAGTCGTCGGAGCACGCCACGCGGTCGTTCTGCCCGGACTGCGGCACGACCTTGACCTATCAATCGACGCGCAGTGCCGGCGACCTCGACGTCACGACCTGCTCGCTCGACGAGCCCGACAAGGCGGCGCCCAAGGACCACACCTTCGTGCGCTCGAAGCTCTCGTGGGTGACGGTCGCGGACGGGCTGCCGGCCTATCCGACGACGCGGTCCGCCGGGTCATGAGCGACGCACCGATCCGGCCGGCGAGCGTCGCCGACGCCGATGCCATCGCCGCCCTCCACGCCGCGAGCTGGCGTTCGGCGTATCGCGGCATCTTCAAGGACAGCACGCTTGGTCCTGTGCTCGACGATGAGCGGCGGACGCACTGGAGCAGCAAGCTCGCGGCGATGACGGCCGACGACACGGTGCTGGTTGCCGGCGACATCGGCTTCATCGCGGTGTGGGCGAAGGGCGATCCGGGTTTCGGCGCCTATATCGACAACCTGCACGTCCATCCCGAGCGGCGCAGCGGCGGCCTCGGCCGGCGCCTGCTGGGCGAGGCGATGCGACGGGTCGCCCGACGCGGCGAGAGGGGCGCCTATCTCTGGGTGTTCGACGACAACGTGCGGGCCATCGACTTCTATCGCCGGCTGGGTGGCGAGATCGTTGAGGGCGGCTTCGACGAGATCGATGGGGCGCAAGTCGCGCACAGCCGTATCGCCTGGAACGACACCGCGCAGTTGGCCGAGGCCTGTAGCGTGGTAAAATAGACCGGTGAGACGCGATCTGACCCCTATACGCGAGTTCAAACGCCTGGCTGAGCATGCTCTGCCCGGCCGGGTGAAGAAGGTCGTGCTCTATGGCTCTCGCGCGCGAGGCGATGCCCGGTCTGGTTCCGATTGGGATGTTGCTGTGTTCATCAGAGGGAGAGTTGCCGCTCGCGAAGCCACGGCGCTCTCGCACATCGGATCTGACCTGTTTTTCGATCGTGGTTGGAACATCCATCCGGTGGTATTGCCGGCAAGGCGTGAAGCCGAGGACAGCTTCTTCCTCCGCTCCGTTCGCCGCGACGGCATTGCCGTTTGACCTCGGAAATCCACCAACGCTTGGCGAAGGCGCGACGCCTCGTTCGTGTTGCCAAGAACTATGACGTTACCAACGACGCAGAGGGCGTAGCCCATCACGCCTACTAGGCGATGTACAACGCGGCTGCGGCAGTACTGCTCGCCAGCGAGGGTGAAATACCCCAAGACACACAGCACGCTCGTCGGCCGGTTTGGGCTTGCCGTGAAGGATCTACCAGGAACAGCTCGCAATCGTGGGCGCGCTTTGCGTGAGGCTTATGAATTGCGCCTACTTGCTGACTACGATGCTGGTGCAAGCGGTCTTACCGATCGAGCGAAGGCTTCGCTCGACGCCGCTGCATCGTTCATCAAATTCTGTCAAATGTTGATCAAAGAATCGGGCGCGCGGAACAAGACCAAGCGCCGGCGATCTCCTTAAGCGGCCCGAAGAGCGGTGCGCCAGTGTGCCACCTGCAGGCGAATGCGCGCGAGGCGCCGAGGTTCCCCGCCTAGGCCTCTCGCACGATACATCTGAACCCGACATGGCTGGTCGAGGTGTCGACATCCTCGGCATGGCGCGCCGCGGGGCGGTAGCGCCGGCAGTAGTTCGGCGCGCAAAGGTGCGAGCCGCCCTTGAGCACCTTGCGCGGGATGCGGGCCCCCGTTTGGCGCGGATCGTAGCTGCCGTCGGGCCCGGCGCCGCGCGGGTTCGTGGGGATGCAGCAGGGCTGGGCCGCGTCGGCCTCGTGCCTCGTCGAGTACCAGTCGGTCGTCCATTCCCAGACGTTGCCGATCATGTCGTGGACGCCGTAGCCGTTGGACGGGAACGCGCGCACCGGTGAGGTCCGCGCCCAGCCGTCGACGCGCAGGTTCTCGTTCGGAAAGTTGCCCTGCCAGGTGTTGGCCATGTGCCGGCCGCCCGGCGCGAACTGATCGCCCCAGGCGAACTCAGCACCATCCAGTCCGCCGCGCGCGGCGAACTCCCACTCCGCTTCGGTCGGCAGCTCCTTGCCGGCCCATTTGGCGTAGGCCTCGGCGTCCTTGAACGCCACCTGGACCACGGGATGGTCGTCCAGTCCGCCGATGTGGCTGCCCTTGCCGTAGGGCCGCCGCCAGGTGGCGCCGAAGGTGAAGCGCCACCACTGGCTGGGATCGGCGAGGTCGACGGGCTTGCCGGGCGGCGTGAACACCAGGCCGCCGGCCTTCAGCATCTTCGGCAGCGCGCCGGGATAGTCCTTGGGATCGGGCGGGATCTCCGCCCAGGTCACGTAGTTCGTCGCCGCCACGAAGGCACGGAACTGCGCGTTCGTGACGGGCGTGGGATCGATCCAGAATCCGTCGACCGTGACGCTGTGGCTCGGCGCTTCGTCGGGATAATGCCGGTCCGAGCCCATGCGGAAGGTGCCGCCGGGAATGCGGACCATGTCGGCGACCGTCGCGCCGGGAACTGCGGCGAGCACGGTCATTCCTCCCCAGCGAAGCTGGGGAGGTGTCGGCGTCTTACGCCGACGGAGGGGTCACGAGCGTCAGCGATGTTGCTCATGACCCCTCCGCCCCCGAAGACGGGGGCACCTCCCCTTCGCGGAATCCGCGAAGGGGAGGAACCGAGAGTCCGGTCCATCAGCTCATCTCCTAGTTTACGCCCTCCGGTGGGCGCGTCAGCTTGTCGAGCACGCCCTGCAGGTTGAACGAGCCCGGCTTCTGGCGCGGCGGGAACTCGGCCAGGGTCTGGATGTAGCGGTTGACGTAGGCCTGCGCCGGCACCAGCAGGAAGATGCGGTCGATGCGCCAGCGGGCATAGCCCATGCCCTCCTTGTCGGCGCGCTCGAACGGATCGGCCTTAAGGTCGAACAGCTTCGGCACGCGCAAGGTCACCATCGGATCCTGCCACACGTCGAAGCCGTGGCTGCGCTGCTCCATGAAGGCGAGCTTCCACTTGTCGTAGCGCAGGCCGGCCAGCCCGCCATCGTCGGTCCAGTAGAAGAACTCCTTGCGCGCGCTGCCGGTGCCGTTCTTCAGCAGTTCGCGCTGGTCGTAGCCGTCGAGATGGACCTTGAAGGTCTTGTCGCCGACCGTGGCGCCGCGCATCAGCTTGGCCTGCAGATCGGTCTCGCCGACAGCGGCCAGCAAGGTCTGCATCCAGTCCTCGGCCGAGAACACCTCGTTGATCTCGGTGCCGGGCTTCACCAGGCCGGGCCAGCGCACCATGGCCGGCACGCGATAGCCGCCTTCCCAGTTGGTGTTCTTCTCGCCGCGGAACGGCGTGGTGCCGCCGTCCGGCCAGCTCATCACCTCGGCGCCGTTGTCGGTGGTGTAGATCACGATGGTGTTGTTCGCGATCCCGAGGTCGTCGAGCTTCTTCAGGAGCTGGCCGACCTGGCCGTCATGCTCGACCATGCCGTCGGCAACGACGCCGAGCCCGGTCTTGCCCTCGGACGCCTTCTTGAGATGGGTCCAGATGTGCATGCGAGTGGAGTTGGTCCACACGAAGAACGGCTTGCGGTCGCGATTGGCCCGGTCGATGAAGTCGAGCGTGGCGCTGACGAACTCCTCGTCGACAGTCTCCATGCGCTTGGTGGTCAAGGGACCGGTGTCCTCGCAGCGCTGCTTGCCCCACTTGCCGAAGCGCGGATCCTCGCCCGGCGTCTCGGTCGCCTGGGCGAAGCACTTCAGCACGCCGCGCGGGCCGTACTTGGCCTTGAAGGTCGCGTCCTTCGGATAGTCGACGTTCTCCGGCTCCTCCTCGGCATTGAGGTGATAGAGGTTGCCGAAGAATTCGTCGAAGCCGTGCACGGTCGGCAGGAACTCGTTGCGGTCGCCGAGATGGTTCTTGCCGAACTGGCCCGTCGCATAGCCCTGCGCCTTGAGCAGGTCGGCGATGGTCGGGTCCTTCTCCGACAGCCCTTCCGGCGCGCCCGGCAGGCCGACCTTCAACAGCCCGGTGCGGATCGGCGACTGGCCGGTGATGAAGGCGGCACGGCCCGCTGTGCACGATTGCTGGCCGTAATAGTCGGTGAAGATCGCGCCTTCGCGGGCGATGCGGTCGATGTTGGGCGTGCGGTAGCCCATCATGCCGCGGTTGTAGGCGCTGACGTTCCACAGCCCGATGTCGTCGCCCATGATGACCAGGATGTTGGGCTTTGCCGGCGGCGCCTGGGCAAGCGCAGATGTACCAAGGAGGAGGCTCGCCAGAAGGACGGAAGATACTCCAGCCAGTTTGTTCGGTTTCATCGGACTCTCCCTCGTGTCGTGGCCGACACTCTCGCGAGTGTCGGCCGTCCTCTTTCGTTCAGCTGTCCTAATCGCTGGCGGCCCTGGCCTTCTTCATCTGGTCGAGGATCCCGCTCAGATTGTAGCTTTCGGGCGCCTGCAGGGGCGGAAACTCCCGGTACGACTCAAGATGCCGCTCCCAGAGCTGCTGGCCGATCGGCAGCATGTTCCAGTCGTATATGAAGGCCGTGACAGGCCCGGCCAGGGCACCGCCCAGGCTCAACGGGGTCTTCTGGTGCGGCCGTGCACCGTCTGCTGGCCGCTCATGAAGATGAACCAGCCATAGGGCGTGAGCTTGAACGTCCACGGCGAGGCTGCGTCCTCGGCCGCGACGGGCAGGGTGTGGAGCAGAGCGGCAAGGAATGCGACGACACGGAAGCTCGGCATCGGCTTCCCCTCGGGTTCTCGGCATGGCTCTCGATGGATGGTACACCAAGTCTGCGCCTTTGGGTTGTGATCACGCCGAAGTGCGCGGCCCGTCGGGTCCGCCGTTCGACGGTGCGCTCGGAAGGGGCTAGCGTTGATTTCTGCAAAGGTCCGGTGGGCATGAGATCCAAACCTTTAGCTTTGACTGCCGCGGTTGTGACCGTTCTTGGAGTCACCGAAGGAAACTTTGTTCGAGCACAAGCGATGCAGCCTCCGGAGATGATCGCGGATCAGGTTCGCAATCAGGGTTTCCCGTGCAACAAAGCGCTGACCTCCGAAAGAGACTCGACGTATTCAAGGGCGGATGAGCCGGCGTGGATTCTGAAATGTGACAATGCCAGTTACAGAGTCCGGTTCGTTCCCGGCAAGGCGGCGACTGTCGTGCGCCTCGATGGCTAGTCAGGGCGCCGTCGCCGCCCAATTGCAACTGCCGTCGTCGTTGCTGACGGTCAGGCGCTTGGGCCTGACCGAGAGATCGGCCACGATCTTCGTCCAGTAGCCGCCGGCATAGACGTTGGGGCGGATGCGGTCGAGGTCGTAGTGAATACCGCCGCCCGTTAGCAGGACGGCGCTGTTGTTGCTGACGGTCAGCGTCATGGGGCGGGTCATGCCGGGGTCTCCCATGATGCAGCCAGTGACGCTGTTGGGCTGCAGGGCCAACGTGAACACTGTCACCGAGCCGGGATCCGTCGCGCCGCCGGCGGGCGCGGCCGGGCTGGTGGGTTGGCTGCAGCCGGCGATCAGCATGGCCGTGACGAGCGCTGCGATCTCTTTGGTTGTGCGCATGAGTCTGGCACCCTGGTTCGGGCCAGCATACTTCCGTCGGGCCCTAGGCGCCGGTGATTTCTTTCAGCAGTCCGAAGAAGGCGCGCTTGCGCACCGACGAGATCGTCCAGTCGACGGGCAGGGACTGGAAGCCGTCCTCGAAGCGCTCGCGGATGCGGCGGAAGTCGAAGTAGCCCCAGCTCGCACCGCTGTCGATGGCGGCCACCAGATGGTTGTCGGGCTTGTCGAAGTCGAAATGGTCGTCCTCGTTGTAGACGACCGGCTGGCCGCGATAGCCCGCGCCAGCGCGCCAGCGCGCGACCTGCAGGCGGATGCCGTGCGGACTCGATTGCGGCGGCCCGTCGGGTCCGCTCACAGGATTGCCGTGCGGCAACAGGAAGTCCGCCGAGGCGAGGATCGCCTCGGAGGGCGCGTTGATCGAGATCAGGCTGGTGCTGACCAGAAGCTTGCCCTGGCCGCGCTTCTTGGCGAGCTCGATCAGCTCGTGGCAGCGCACGGCGGTGATGATGGGATGGACGAACACATTTGGCAGGTCGACCTCGTTGCCGATCTCGAGCAGCACGTTGGTGGCGTTCTGTTGGATGAGCCAGTCGACGGTGTTGGTGACGGCGGCCTTCACCGCAGCCTCGTCCTTCAGGGTCGGGCTCTGCTTGCCGTAGAAGAGGCCCAGGATCACCGCCATGCCGAGGCCGTCGCAGGCCTTGATGACCTTGTCGAGACGGGCCAACCAGGCGGGCTTGATCGTGCCGTCGGCCGTGAAGCCGCCGATCTTCCAGGGCTGGTGCCAGGAATAGCCCTGCGGGCTGCCGCCCTGGATGTTGAGGCAGACGGCCAAAAGGCCGTGCGCGCGATAGGAGGGCAGGGCGGCGATGAACTCGCGCGTGCTGCGCTCGGCGTCCCAGTCGCCGTCGGCATAGGACCAGGCGCCGCGGGTCGCCGGGTTCTCGTCGTCGGCGATGGCGTTGGCCATGCGGCTGTTGAACAGCAGGCCCTCGATGCGATGGCCCTTCCAGCTGCGGCCGGCGTAGGTCGGTGTGCCGTTGAGGGCGAAGCCGCCGTTCGCGATGGAGACGATGGTGGTCATGTTTGGGAGCGCGGGCCTCTGGCCCGCTCATGAATCTTGAGGCGGGCGGGAAGGTCGCGTCTGACGCGACCCAGCCCGCGGTCCGAATTATGAGCGGGCCGGAGGCCCGCGCTCCCGGAAGACATCAGAACCCGACGGCCGCGCCGTCGCGGCGGCTTTCCGAGGCGGCGAGGTAGGGGCCGCCTTCCGGGAAGCGCCAGATGATCTGGCTGGAGCCGAAGTCGAGGCTCGGCCACTTGGTGCGCGTGAGCTTGTGGCCCTTGGCCTCGAGGCCCGTTGCCGTGTCGGCCGGCATGTGCTCTTCGACCCACACCGTCTTGTCGGTCTCGTGGAAGCGCCAGCGCGGAGCGTCGATGGCGGCCTGCGGGTTCTGGCCGTAGTCGACGATGCGCGAGAAGACCTGCATGTGGCCCTGCGGCTGCATGGCGCCGCCCATCAGGCCGAAGGTCGCGACCGGCTTGCCGTCCTTGGTGATGAAGGCCGGGATGATGGTGTGGAACGGCCGCTTCTTGGGGCCGACTTCGTTGGGATGACCCTTAGTGGTGACGAAGCCGGTGGCGCGGTTCTGGAGCGCGATGCCGGTGCCCGGCACGACGATGCCCGAGCCGAAGCCCGTGTAGTTCGACTGGATCAGAGACACCATCATGCCCTGCTCGTCGGCGGTGCCGAGGTAGATCGTGCCGCCATCCTTGGGCGTGCCCGGCCCGAAATCCTTGGCCTTCTTGGGATCGATCAGCTTGGCGCGGCTCTTGAGGTAGTGCTTGTCTAAAAGCTGCGCCGGCGTCACGTCCATGTGCCGCGGGTCGGCGACGTAGCGCCAGATGTCGGCGAAGGCGAGCTTCATCGCCTCGATGCGCAGATGCGCCACGTCGGGCCCGTCGCCGTCGTGGCCCGCGATGTCGAAGTTCTCGAGGATGCCCAGCGCCATGCAGGCGGCGATGCCCTGGCCCGACGGCGGGATTTCGTGCAGCGTCGTGCCGCGATAGGTGAGGCCGATGGGGTCGACCCAGTGCGCCTCGTGATCGCTGAGATCGTTGCGGCGCAGCGCGCCACCGGTCGCCTTGGCGTGGCTGTCCATCGCGTGGGCGAGCTCGCCGTGATAGAAGGCCTCGCCCTTGGTCTCGGCGATTTTCGTGAGCGTCTTCGCCTGATCGGGGAACTTCCAGAGCTCGCCCGCCTGCGGCGTGCGGCCGTTCGGCATGAAGTCGCGCACCCAGTCCTGCTGGCCGCCCAGCCGGTCGACGGCGCGCGCCCACTGCCGCGCCACCATGTAGGAGACGCGGAAGCCGTCGTGCGCGTACTTGATCGCGGGCTCGAACAGGTCGGCGAAGGGCAGCTTGCCGTAGCGCCCATGCAGGGTCATCCAGAGCGACACCGCACCGGGCGTGGTGACGCTGCCCCAGCCCGTGCTCGGCATGCTGGCCTGGCCCGCGTACTGGTCGGGCGTCATCAATTCCGGCGAATGGCCCGAGGCGTTCAGCCCGACGAGCTTGGTTCCGTCCCACAGGATGCAGAAGGCGTCGGCGCCGATGCCGTTCATGGTCGGCTCGACGATGGTGATGGCAATCGCGCTGGCGATCGCCGCGTCGACTGCGTTGCCGCCCTTGGCCAGCATGCGCAGGCCGGCGGTCGCGGCGAGGTGCTGGGAGGAAGCGACGACGTTGGAGGCGAAGACCGGGAGTTTTTTGCTGGGGTAGGGAAAATCGTACGTGAAGGACGGCACCCAAAAATCCTTTCTACTTCTTCTTCTCCGCCACCAGCGCCTCGATGCTCGCCACAAAGCGCGGCGTCTGCAGGAACTGGCGGTGCTCGGCCTCGCTCTTGCCGAACAGGCGGGACCAGTCGAACACGCCCGCTCCGGCGATCTCGCCCATCCTGCCCGAAAGCGAGATGCGCTCGCCGAGCCGCAGGGTTTTTAGCGCCGCGATGGCCGGATCGGAAAGGCCCGGCGGCGGCGGTTCGCGCGATCGTGTGGAGAAAAGGTCGAGAACCGAGCCGGCGAAGGCCAAAGTCCAGTCGTTGAACGCGTAGAGCGAAACTTGGCGGCCGATATCGACCGTGACGGCGACCTTCTGGGCGGTGCCTTCGATCTTGGTCAGGGTGCCGCACCAGTCGCTGAAGGCGCCGACCTTCTCGGCCAGGCCGATGCTCTGCTTGGCCGCTTCCTCGATCTGCAAGGGGTTGCCCGAGGCCAGCGCTGGCTTGGCCAGCGCCTTCAGGCCGTCGAGGAAGGCAAGCTGCGCGGGATTACGCTCCTCGCACGGCTTGTCGAAGCAGGCGGTGAGGGCGAGAGATGAGCTGCCTAGGAGGATGATACGACGCGAAGCAATCATGATCTTCCGGACCGCGCGCATCCTGCGCGCTCATGAATCTGAGCGCGCAGGATGCGCGCGGTCCAGAAGAATATGATCACGCCGCTTTCGCCTGGGCCTTGGCGCGCTCTTCTTCCTTCAGCTCCTTCTTGGAGAGCTTGCCGACGGGCGTCTTGGGCAGCTCCGGCCGGATTTCCAGCGCGATCGGCATCTCGTGCTTGCCGATCTTGCCGTCGAGATGTTTTAGCAGCTCCTCGAAGGTGAGCGAGGCGCCGGGCTTCAGCTTCACGAACACCTTGGGCGCTTCCTGGCGATGCGGATGCGGGATACCGATGACGATGCACTCGTCGACCGCCGGATGCTCGTACACCGCCTCCTCGATCATGCGCGGATAGACGTTGTAGCCCGAGGAGATGATCAGGTCCTTGGAACGGTCGACCAGGTAGAGCCAGCCGTCGGCGTCCATGTAGCCCATGTCGCCGGTGCGCAGGCCCTGCCAGTTGCTGGAGGGATGGCGGAACAGCACCTTGTCGGTCTCCTCCGGCTTCTTCCAGTAGCCCTTCATGACCTGCGGGCCGATGATGCAGACCTCGCCGACATGTTCCTTGCCGGGCGGCAGGACGGTGTCGCCCTTCTCCATGTCGCGGATCTCGATGACGGTGCCCGGCATCGGCACGCCGCACGAGCCGGTGCGCCGCGCGCTCTTGTCGACCGGGCAGATCGCGCCGGTGGGCGAGGTCTCGGTGAGCCCGTAGCCCTCGATCAAGGTGGCTCCGGTCAGCTTCTCGAACGCCTGTTGCACCTCGACCGGCAATGGCGCGCCGCCCGACATGCAGATTTTTAGCGACTTCAGATCGAGCCCCTGCGCCTTCGGGTGCTTGTTGATGGCGGTGTAGAGCGTCGGCACGCCGGGCAGGAAGGTCGGCTTCTTCTTGGCGAGATCATTGACGATCATGTCGATGTCGGGCCGCGGATAGAGGATCAGCTGGTTGCCGTTGCGCACCGCGCCCAGCATGATTCCCGACAGCGCGTAGATGTGGAACAGCGGCAGCACGCAGACGACCTTCTCGGTGCCGGGCGTGGTGTAGGGCGTGGTCCACGACTGGCCCTGGCTCATCGCCGCGACGATGCAGCCGTGCGTCAGCATGGCGGCCTTGGGCAGGCCGGTCGTGCCGCCGGTGTATTGCAGCAACGCCACCTCGTCCCACAGGTTCTCGCCCACCGGGTGCGGCGTGTACTTGCCGTCGTTGGCCAAAAGGTCCTTGAACGACATGTGCCAGTCGTCGCGCGGCCAGACCGAGAGCTCCTTCTTCTTGGCGATGGGGTAGAGCCAGTTCTTGGGCCACGGCAGGTAGTCGGCGATCGAGCCCACGATCAGCTTCTTGAGCCGGGTCTTGCCCTTCATCGCCGCCATCTTCGGATAGAGCGCCGCAACGTCGAGCGTGACCAGGATGTCGGTCTCCGAATCGCCGATCTTGAATTCCAGCTCACGCGCCGCGTCGAGCGGGCTGTAGTTGACCACGCGGCCGCCCGCCTTCAGCACGCCGAAGAAGGCGATCAGGTAGTGCGGCGTGTTGGGCAGGTAGAGGCCAACATTGACGCCGGGTTTCACGCCGAGCTTCTGGAAGCCGGCGGCGGCCTTGTCGGACGCTTCCTTGTAGTCGCGGAAGGTCATCACCTTGTCCAAGAAGTCGGTGAACGGCCGGTCACCGAACTGCGCGCAGCTCTCCTCGAAGATCTGGTGCAGCGCCTTCTTCGGAACTTCGAGTTCCCACTTCACGCCGGGCGGGTAGCTCTTTTCCCAAGGATAGTTCGCCATTTTGTGTGTTCCTCCCTGTATTCAACTATTGAGGGAGGCGGCCTGAGGGTCAAGGCGCGACGAAGTACTCGTAATCGTACACGGTGCGGAAACCTTGCGCGGCGTAGAGCGGCATCGCCGCTTCGTTGCTGGCGACGACCTGCAGGTAGGCGAAGCGCGCGCCGCGCGACCACGCCCAGGCATAGAGGCTCTCGGTGACCTTGCGCGCCAGCCCGCGGCGGCGCGCATGCGGCATCACCAGCACGTCGAACAGGCCCATGTGGTCGACCTGGACGGCGCCGATCGCCATGGCCATCGGTCGGCCCGCCTCCTCGACGAAGGCGAAGCCCGCTGGAGCCGCGATCGCCGCCAGCATGCGGCGCATGGTGTCGCGATGTTCTAGCCGCACCGGGCTGTAGGTGCAGAAGGCGTCGATCCAGGCGGCCGACGGCGTGGGCTGGATCGACACTTCCGGGGCCGCGGTGAAGCCCGGTTGGAGGGAGCAGACCTGCAGGAGGCTGCGCTCGATCGGCTGATGGCCGTGCCGGGCCAGGAGATCGGCCATGGCCGGCGGCGCCAGGGGCGTCAGCCGCCAGGCCGGGCGCTGATGGCGCTCCTTATAGGCCGCTTCCAGGGCATTGAGCGTCGCGCCATCGATCTGAGCATCTGGCGTTAAAGCATTGATCGAATTGGCTCTTTTCGTGTAGCCGCCGGAGAAGCGCAGGCGCCAGCCGGCGACGTCGCGGGTTTCCAGGGCCGGCCAGCCGGCGAAAGCCAGCTCTTCCAGCCGGCGGACCTGGGACAGGTCGGAAGACGATGACAACATGCAGGAAATCTGCTAGCTTAAAGGCAAGTAATAACAATCATTTATTTTACCTCCTGCAAGTCATACATGAATTTCGACACCCCCTCCGTCGATGTTCGTGCTTGCTGGCAGCCACCCGCCCTGCGTTCCTCCCACGCGATCGGTCACTGGCTGCCAGCGATCTTCCTGCTCGTCATTATCATCCCCTGGCTGCTCGGCGGCTGCGGTGGTGGCGGCGGCAGCGGCACGGGCTATGCCGACCGACCACCATCCGATCGCGTGGCCTACACCGCTTGGCAGGAGTGGACCAAGTTCGGCCGCTCGACGGTGGTCTATGGCGGACAGGCCAACGGCTACGTCAACCGCAGCGGCGTCACCGAGCGCAGCGAACCTTTGACCAGCAAGATCGGCGACTACTGGGGAAGCTGCGGCCATCCCAACTGGAACGGCCGCTCGAGCAAGCCGTGGTCGGGCGCGTTCGTCGCCTGGACGATGGCTCATTCGGGCATCAGCGCCGCGGACTTCCCGCGCGATGGCCGGCACGGCGGCTATCTCGCGTCGCTCTACGACCGCCAGCAGAGGGGCGGGCGCGTCTCCTTCGCGCTGCATGCGCCGAACGAATACTCACCCAAGCCGGGCGACCTCGTGTGCAGCGGCACGTCCGGGCCGACCTGGCGCCACGCCGATTCGCGCACGGCGCGGCGGCGCATCGACAGCACTGCCAGCCATTGCGACATCGTCACCGACGTGCGCGGTGGCTACGTGCACGCGATCGGCGGCAACGTGAAGAACAGCGTCACCATGAGCCTGTTCCCCGTCGATTCGCGCGGCCGGCTGGCGCCGTTCGCCGGCAAGACATGGTTCATGGTGGTCGAGAAGCGCGTCTGACGGCGAGCGCCGCGGCGGCACCCAGTACCGCGATCGTGAGCAGCAGCAGCGGCGCGAACGGCCAGCTGGTCCAATCGACCCACACGGCGAGCAGCGGCGGCCCGGCCAGCGAGCCCAGGCTGCCGGCCTGGGCGACCAGGCCGTTGATCGGGCCGATGGCGCGCGGGTTGACGGCGACCAGTGGTACGGAGGCGAAGGTCGCCGCCGGCACCAGTCCGCCGACCGCGAAGGACAGCGCGAAGCCAATGACGGCGATGGGCAGCGGCAGCACGGTGAAGCAGAGCGCGGCGAGCGCCATCGAGCCCAGCAGGCCGATCGCCGCGAGGCGGCCGGGCGAGACGCCGGCACGCATCAGCGAGCCGGCCAAAAGGCTGCCCGGGATGCCGAAGGCGGTGGTGATGGCGGCGACGCGGCCGGCGTCGGCGCCATCACC